>JAAYAX010000006.1 GCA_012719175.1 Methanomassiliicoccus sp. | reverse complement strand
TGGAGTCGCTCACTCCAACGTTGCTCAGTGGGACATCACCGGTGTTGGTCACGTTGAAGTGATAGGTGATGGTCTCGCCGATCTCCGCTTCCGCGGGACCTTCCTTGACTACGTTGATGCCGGGTGTATAAACGATTATCACACTATCTGCACCGTCATCGTCAACAGTGTCGCCATCGAGGTCGGTTCCACTGATGGACACAGTGTTGGCGAAGGTGTCGCCGGTATTGGGTACGGTGGCATCTAGCCACATGGTCCAGGTCTCTCCGTCCTCCAGGATGTTGTCGCCATCGCCGCCAGCCTTAGTGAAGTCCTCGGCGGTGAGGGTGTAGCCGGCATCGGTCACTGTGGTGATGGTCACCGGGCTGAGGTCGCCGCTTAGGGTCATGACGATCTTCCACTTCATGGCAGATCCGGCCGTGGCCTGATCTATCTCGATGGTGCCATCGGCATTATATGCTACCTTATCGACGATTATTTCGGGTGCATGTAATAGTGGAGCCACGTAGAGGGGCTCACTATCGGCCGCACTGGTCGAGCCAGCATATGTTGAGTCGCCATAGTATACTGCCCTGAACCAATACTGGCCTGCAGTGGCAGGGGTATAGTTTGAGGAAGTTGCCTGACCACTTGAAAGGCCGACTGGGCTACCGAAATTTGTCCATACCCCATCGCCCAACTTGACTTGGAATTGAACAGTGCCTGTAGGTGTTGATGGGCCTGGGTTTCCGGTAACGGTGACGGTATCGTATACGCTCTCGCCCAGTATGACAGAGGCAGTAGGTTGGTCGGTAGCCCTGTTATACAGCTGCGTTGTTGTGATTGAACCGGCCTTTACTGTTACAAAGGCATCATCCTCTGCAGTTAGTGCCCCATAGGCGGTCATTCCCGTCGCGATCGCCACATTTCTGTTGGGATCTACCTGATCGGCCTCTGACGTGGCGATCGCATCGAACGTTATCGTTAAAGATTCACCGGGGCTCAGGTCCCAGAAGGAATCTCCGCCGTCATCCCAGGTTAGGATCTGGCCGGAGCTGACGGTACCAGTGACGGTTGGCTGATAGGGCGATGCGCTTCCGGTAACGAACTGGAATCCAGGCGGGAGCTTATCGATCAGATCTATGTCATTGACGGACGAGCCGGAGCCTGTAGGAACACTGACCACAATGGTGAATGTGGTCTCTCCCCCAACATTCACGTTCTCAGGGTCTGCGTTCTTGTCGACGTTCAGCAGGACGTCAATCCATTCTATCGGCAGGGGAAGGGTAGTATATCCCATGTCCAGGTAGGGGGTCCCTGTCGTCGATTGATAGGGGCTTTCTCCCCACGCTACGGCAACAGGGGCGGTGCTTACAATGTGCATCCCGGTCTGGTCGAAATCTGTGGTATCGTAGACCTCAATACTCTGCAGCCTGTTCAGAGTGTAGGATGTGTCGAATATCCCGTCATTGTTGAAATCGACTTGAACGTAGGTGTTACCATAAATCGCTGTGATGTACGCTGGAGATCCTGTACTAGTCGGCGGTTGATCACTTGTTCCCGGTGCCCAGCTTAGATAGTTCTCTGTACCAAGGAACTCTACTGGGATCAGTGCATAACCCCAGTCCCTATCGTCATCGCCGCTATCACATACGGCTATTCCCCAGACCTCGTTCGTCGCACTGAGATACACTCCTGAGTTAGTAGGCACATAATGGCCCGCGCCATTCTGGTATGACCTTGTTGATTTGGCAGGTATTGTGAACGAGCCAGTTATTCCACCATATTCCTCCCATGTGATTGTCACGGGAGAATCGTTAGGATTGAAGATGTAAAGGTCCGTGGGGATCGTGCTCGAAGACAAGGCCCAACTAGGAACTGGACCATAGTATTCAGTACCCCAATAAGAACGAGGCGTTATCGTGTATCCACGCATCTCAAATTGACTGTCTGGATCACCTGTGATGATCTGCACCTGGATATCGCTGGTACCTACAATCCTGCTCCCGACATCGCTTATGGTCCAGGTGTAGGACTTACCACGATCGATGGTCTGCTGTCCTATTTGAGTTCCTGCGGAATCATAGACGGTTACGACGTTACCATCGGTTGAGGACATTACCTGAGCGCAAACCCTGTAGAAATTGGGGTATGTCCCACCGCCAGTGGATAGCTCTGTCCCTACAGGTATCAGGTATTCTGTTTCCCACGCCTGGATGGGATAAACTTCCCAGGAATCGGCGAACACCGTTCCGGGGCTAGTTGGCCAGGTGGCGATGACCAGTTGGAGTAGGCTTCCCGTTACGAAGATCCTGTCGCCGCCATCGTACTTTGTCTCCGGGGCACCCTCCATTGTTATTTCAATGCGGACCCAATCCAGCCGGATGGTCTCTACTCCCGAACCGTCCTGATCGTGGATCAATCTGGTGCCTATGTCGTTAATTTCTGATGCTGTCCATCCGCCTGTGGACCATGAGGTGACGTCCTTCCAATAGGTTGATTCAGTAGTAGTTAATGATTGTTCATAAGTAGAACCATCGGTAGGCGTTGTACTC
This sequence comes from Methanomassiliicoccus sp., assembly GCA_012719175.1. Classification (NCBI taxonomy): domain Archaea; kingdom Methanobacteriati; phylum Thermoplasmatota; class Thermoplasmata; order Methanomassiliicoccales; family Methanomassiliicoccaceae; genus Methanomassiliicoccus; species Methanomassiliicoccus sp. Next base: position 97,919 of record JAAYAX010000006.1, on the reverse strand, counting down.
CATGCAGAACCGTCCGTAACTTGAAGGAAAATGTCATCGCCTTCACTGCTTGTGGAAGTACGCCAAGCATCAAATCCTACACGTACCTTGGTAATCACTGTATCAGATGGTAGTGATAAACCATAGTAGTAGTCCACGTACTCATTGGCAGCGTTGGACTCTGCGTTAGTACCACTATCTGTATGTGCTCCATCTGGGTTGGTCCATCCTCCTGCGATTCCCGAGTTAGAAGTAGGTGAATAGATCGTCGAGGTCACTGTACCTCGGGGAGATGTGGGCACATCGTTGCTCCTGAAGTAGTGTGTTTCTCCCTTCGAGAGGTCCACTTTCTCATCATAAGTGGTACCGGTCCCCAATCCATTCTCCCAATGATCATAATAAAGAACGGTATTATCTGCGCTAGCAGTGACTCCTACAACATATGTGAAAGGATTGGTTAGAGTCCAACCACCGGAGTCAACGTAAGCAAAATCAGCTGCCGTCTGGGCAGCGGTCATGGGAAGATAGAACTCCTGTGTGCCCGCAGGCAAGGCATTTGTGCTTGTAGACGCAAGTGGTACCAAGGTACTTGCGAGCATTAGCATGCAGACGATCAGCGCTAACAATCTGGACCTATTCATCATTATCCCGTTCCGATCTCCCCCCATTTCTTCAATACCGGACCAATCGTTGTTTAGAGCTTACGCTGCCGACACAACTTCTCCTCCGGCCCCCGTCTCTAATGCGCCCTCCCTTGGTTCATCTTTTCCAATGGGCGCGACAATAAGGACAACCCCTCTACGGTCATCCTTATCATTATAGATATTGATATTGATTCGGTAATGGCTATATATGTATTTATATTTGCAGACTGATTTTTCAATATAAATTTTATTGTATATTTATTAGATGCTGGCACGGTCTGTTAAGAGGGAGTATTTTAAAAAATAAGAATTCATGATTTACTTGGATAATGAAAAATATATTAAAATTTATTATCATAATGTAAATGAATAGGTTTAAACAATTGACAAATGAAAGAGGGCTGGCGAGAGCGAGAAAAGGGATTTTTATAATATAAATTATTAATTAATAAGCTTTTAGAGTGCTAATTCTATATTCGAAAAATTTTGTAGGATAACGATGTTATAGTTCGTAGGTCTGCATCCTCGTATACGATTGTAAATATATTTCATTTCTAATCGGAGAAAGAATAGAAGAAAAATGTCGCTAAAGTCGCGACATTATTCCTTTTTAGAACGCCTCTGCCGCTGCGTGCACCTGTATACCTCGGTTGCTTATGGTGTACGGCTTCACACGGCGGGAGTGGGTCGTCCGCCGCATCTTCATGACCCTTACGGTCAGCTGGACCTCGGCCTTCTCCTTGCTCTCGTCGTAGCGTAACGCTATCACGCCGTCCGCGGCGTACTCCACCAGTCCGTCACGCGAGGAGTTGGGGTTGTCATCATTAACCTCGGCGGTCATGATGCAGGTGGCGCCGGTGCGCTTGATCATCTGGATCAGGGCGAACAGGTTCGACCTCTTCTCGTGGTCAGCATCGAACAGTAGGTTGAGCAGCGATACCGAATCGATGACGATACGCGTGGCCCCGAAGCTCTTTATGAACTCCGGCAGCTCGCTCTTCACCCTGGTGATGGTGGTCTTGGCGTCGGTCGGCTCCAGTTTCACGATGGATAGCTTCTTCTGCTCGATGTACGGCTGCAGCTCCCACCCGAAGGAGCGGGCATTGGCGATGACCGATTCCTGGTCCTCCTCCAGGCTGATGAATATGCCCTTCTCCCCTTCCTTCAGCCCCTGCTGGATGTACTGCAGCGCGAAGGTGGTCTTCCCTGTACCGAAGGAGCCCAGTACCGCCACCGCATGTGATCTGGGGAGACCTCCCTCAAGCATCTCGTCAAGGCCCTCGATCCCGGTCTTTACACGATCCATATAAATCATCCGATCCTTTCCGTATCGATAACCACCAGCCCGCTCTGCGCCGTGACCACGGTGGCGAACCTGGCGATGCGTTCCTTGTCCAGGTGAGGGAGCAAGGATATGAACTTCTCCACGTACATGTAACGCTGCCGCTTGGACGAGTTCTGGTAACGGCTCCACTCAAAGATCAGGGACCCGTCCACCGAGTCCATGATCATCTTCTGCTTGCGCTCCTCGAGCACGTTGTTTGTGAGAACCAGGTACACCACCCCGCCCCACTTCTTGGACACTCTCTGCATGCCCCTCAGCACCGCCACCAGGTCAGCGATCTCGATGTTGGCGCTGACCACCAGGTCGGTGAGGGAGTCGATTATTATCATTGACCCGGGCGCGTTCTCGTCCAGGTAGCTGACCAGGCCCTCCAGCACGTTGTCGTTGACGGGATCGCTGGAGAATAGGGAGGCGGACTCGCCGGCCCAGGACCGCGGCACCAGGGTCTTGCGGAAGTAAGCGGAAGAGAAGTCCTTGAACTGCACCGTCCTCTCGAAGGCATTGAAGAAGTCTTCGTTGAACGCCTCCCTGAGCTCGTCCAGGACCTCGTCCCGGGAGCGGGAGAAAGTGATGTAGCATATCTTGTCCGGCAGCCTGGACTCCCGGCCGGCGCCGAGGACGAAGGCGGCGGTATCCGGCCTCTCCTTCACCATCGACAGCTTGGCCGCCGAGGTCAGCGCGAACTCCATCTGGCCCGCGCCTAGCTCACCTACGAGTAATACCACCGAACCGAGGGGGAATCCTCCCTTGATTATGGAGTCGAAATCGGCCACCCCGGAAGGTATGCTCTTCGCTACTGATCGCATCCCATCCACCTGACTCACGCCATATCAGGCCGTTCTATCTTCAATGTTTGCTCCTGACTTCATGAAGGGCGCGGCATCAGGGTGATTCCCATGCTGTCGTAGCTGAGGACCTTGGGTTCGTCCCTGCCCATGACGGCATAAATCTTCATCCTTACATCCAGGTAGAACTCCTCGGGGACGATTATCAAGGCGGTCAGGCCGTGCTTCAGCGTGTCCGTGTACACCCGCGGCCGGTTAGGCCTTAACCACGATGTGTCCGACTCTATGAACTCGTAGCCTTTGAGCTCGGAGCCCATGCTCACCGCGATCAGCCCCCAGTCATCGTTGATGATGGCCCATTCGGTGGACAGCTCCGGGTTGCTCGACCTGAGCATCGATATCCGATTCGCCACAGCCTTCTCCACACGCTCGCTTGCCACCTTAACGCCTCATGGTCTGACCGATGTTGACGGGACCGATGATTCCATGATTCTAATTAGGATATAATAATAACAAAAGAACAGGCGGGCTCCTGCGAACCTTTCTGATCTTCGTCCGAGGAGCCGTCCCTTGTCTTGAACCTCCATCTATGGAAAAGGGAGAAGAGTTCAGGCACCCGAACCACCTCTGGCCTCATTGAGATGCACAGTTGGAAGGATGTTATCGAACCTGGACAAGGAATTATCAAGGACACCTGCTTCGGCCACAGATCAATAGTTGCTCAGACGTTCGATGAGCATGTTAAGAGCGTGTTCCGCCGCTCCCTTCTTGATCTCCGCCCTATCTCCGGGCAGGACCTTGCGTTCGACCGTCACCTCTCCTCCGAGGTCCACGGCGAAGTAGACCAGACCCACTGGCTTGGTGGGAGTGCCCCCTCCCGGCCCCGCAATGCCGGTCACGGCGACGCCCACGTCCGCACCGATGACGCGCCTCGCTCCAGCCGCCATCTCCCTGGCGGTCCTGTCACTGACCGCACCATGCTCCTCCAATGTCACCTCATCGACGCCCAGGAGTGATGTCTTGGAGGCGTTGCTGTACGTTACCAAGCTGGCGAGAAAGTAGTCGGAGGAACCGGGGACATCGGTTATAAGAGAGGCGATGAGACCGCCGGTGCACGATTCCGCCAGAGCCAAGGTGAGGTTGCGCTCGCGCAGCAGCGTCCCGACCCTCTCCTCGGGCGTCAGATGGTGGCCTCCGGGGCATTGTCCTTCATGATCTCCTGCAGCCTCTCGTCGCCCTTGACCTCGTGGATGGTCTCCGCCACGCCCCGGGGCACGAGCTCCTCCCATTCGCCGCCCTCCACGATGCGTCTCCGCACCTCGGAGCCAGAGTACTCGTCGCGATTGAACATGGGGGCCGTACGCACCTCGTACCCGGCCTCGATGAACAGCCGCCGGGTGAGGGGGTTGTTGGAATAGACAGCATCGAATGGAGGCACCAGGGAGGACACGTGGGCCACCCACACCGCATAGCGGTTTATGTCCACGATGGGCACCAGGAAGAAGTTGTGGAGGCCTTCATCGTGCAAGGCCCGGGAGATCATGAGATGCCTCTCGCCGGCGGTGAAGGGATTCTCGAACGTATGTGACAGCTGCGCGCTCCCTATGCCCACGATCAGGCGGTCGCACTCCTTGGCGATGGCCTTCACCACCTCCAGGTGCCCCCGGTGGAAGGGCTGGAACCTGCCGATGAGCAGGGCACTTACCTCCTTTTTCCTCATATGTGCTCTGGGGTAAGAGCGGTAGCTAGGTTATGAAAATTGTGCAAAAATAGAGGTTGGGGAAGGGTTTTCACTGCGGCGCGGCGCGGGAGGGGGTGAGAAGGGTCGGCTTGCCTCCCTTCTCCACCAGTTTGGACAGCTTCATCAGGAGGCCATCCTTGTTGGTGCCGTTCACCAGGGCTTTCTCCAGCACCTCGTTGAGCGTCTCCACGGGGATGATCTCGATCTTCCCGATGTAGCGCTCCTCGAGTACCACGTCCCTGAGGTTGGACCGAGGTATGAGCACGCGCTTCAGCCCGGCCTCGCAGGCGGCCTCGATCTTGGCGGTGACGCCTCCGACCGGTAGGACCTGACCCCTGACGGACAGGGAGCCGGTCATGGCGAGCGTTTGGTCAACAGGAACGTCCTCGAAGGCCGAGATGACAGCGGTGGCCACGCTGATGGACGCGGAGTCGCCCTCAACTCCCTCGTACGTACCAACGAACTGCACGTGGACGTCATGGTTGGAGATGTCCTCCCCGGTGTACTTCTTGATCAGGGCGGAGACGTTCTGCACGGCCTCCTTGGCTATCTCCCCGAGCTTGCCGGTGGCGATGATGCGACCGCCGGACTTGGTCTGGGCGGGAGTGACCTCGGCGACTATGGGCAGCACGATGCCAGAGTACTCGGACATGGAACTCTCGGTGTTGAGCGCCGCCAGTCCGTTGACTATGCCCACCTCATCGCCCTCGGTGGTGAAGGTCTTGTACTCCTTGCGGGACTCCAGGTAGCGGTCCGCGATCTGCTGCTCCAGGCTGCGGGCGATGCGCTTGGCCTCGACCACCATCTCTGCGGTGACCAGGGGCTGATGCTTCTCCCGGGCGATGTCCCCGGCGACCCTGACCAGGCCGCCCAGCTCACGGAGCCTGAGGGTAAGGCGGCCGTGGCGGCCTGCGCGCCTCTGAGCCTCCTTGACGATCTCGCCCACGGCCTTGCGGTCGAAGTGGGGGATCTTCTTGTCCCTGGCGACCTCCTGGGCCACGAAGCGGATGAGCTTCTTGCGGTTCTCATCGGTGTCCGGCATGGTGGAGCGCATGAACACCTCGTAACCGTACCCGCGGATACGGGAACGGAGCGCGGGGTGCATGCCCTGTATGGCGTCCAGGTTCCCGGCGCACACCAGGATGAAGTCGCAGGGCACGGACTCGGACTTGACCATCGCTCCCGAGGAGCGCTCGCTCTGCCCGGTGATGGAGAACTTGCCCTCCTGGAGCGCGGTGAGCAGGCTCTGCTGGCTCTCGATCCGCAGCATGTTGATCTCGTCGATGAAGAGGACGCCCTTGGAAGCCTTGTGGATGGCGCCGACCTCCAGCCTCTCGTGGGCCGGGGTCTCCAGGCCGCCGCTCTGGAACGGATCATGCTTCACGTCCCCCAGCAGCGCTCCGGCATGGGCGCCGGTGGCGTCGATGAAGGGCGGGGCATCTCCATCCTCGTGGGTGACCAGCAGCTTTGGTACCATGTAGTTCTCGGTACGATTGCCGCTGTACCTTGTCGCCAAGAAGATTATCGCTACCAGTATGATGCCGAAGAATAGGACGTTAGGGTTGTAATTGGTGCTTATGAACGCCGCTATCGTGAGCAGCAGCACCATGATGATGAAGAACGTGAACATGGAGGCCTTCTGCTGCTTCTTGGCCTGGGCCTCCTTCTTTTGGGCGGTGACGATCTCCTTGCCCTTTCCGGCAGGGACCACCCTGACCTTAGGCTCATTGGGATCGTCGGGGTTGTGGTAGGCGATGACGTCCTGCAGCTCGCCCTTGGGCAGGTACTCCGTCATCGACTTGGCGAGCATGGACTTCCCTGTACCGGGCTCCCCGATCAGCATGACATGGCGCTTCTGCTCTGCGGCCTTCTTGATGACCTCCACAGCAGCGTCTTGACCTATGACCTGATCGGCGAGCTTGTCAGGGATTTTAATGTCCGCGGTAGTTTGGAAGCCCTGACCTTCGATCCACAGATCGACGTCGAGTCCGTGCTCCGCGACAGAGGATTGGTCACTGCTCATAATTGTTCTTCTCCTAAGATTCCATTGCAACTCATAACGGTGCCACTAAATAAGTGTTTCCCCGAGTTTAAATAATATGGTATTGAGCCAGTATGTTAAAGCATGACCAGATTGAGATGTAGGTCCATTTTGCATTGTTAATATTTATTAAAGAATATTGTACTTGTTTAGGCGAGGGCCCGTGACGTTCATGGAACAGGCCTCATACATCCGGTAAAAGCATCCTCGGGCCGCCGTTGCAAACGTCTAAATGTCAGCATCCTTTTAGTCGGGACCAGAAGGAAGAAGATGAGGATCAGCGAGCTAGATCTCCCGGAAGGCGTGGCCCAGGTCCTGGCGGAGGACGGCATTGAGGAGCTCTATCCCCCTCAGGCCCAGGCCGCCCCCTTGGCCCTGGACGGGAAGAACTTGATGCTCGCCATACCCACCGCCTCGGGCAAGAGCCTCATCGCTTACCTGGCTGCTTTGAAGCACGTCCTGGAGCGCGGAGGGAAGGTATTGTACATCGTCCCCCTGCGGGCTCTGGCATCGGAGAAGTACGAGGACCTGAAGCGCTTCGAGAAACTGGGGATGAAGGTGGAGATGTCGTCAGGGGACCTGGACTCCCCGGACCCACAGCTGGACAACTTCGACGTGGTGGTGGCCACCTCCGAGAAGGCCGACTCCCTCCTCCGGCACCAGGGCCACTGGCTCCGGCATATAACACTGGTGGTAGCGGACGAGGTGCACCTCCTACACGATCCAGGGAGAGGGCCGACCCTGGAGATCACGCTAGCGAAGTTCCGCCGCTTCAACCCTGACCTGCAGGTCATCGCCCTCTCCGCCACCATCGGCAACTCCAAGGAGGTGGCGGACTGGCTCAACGCAGAGCACATATCATCGACCTGGAGGCCGACCCCTCTCAAGGAGGGCGTGTACTATGACGACAAGGTCCACTTCACGGACAACACCTCCCTGGAGGTCGTAGGAGGCAAGGACCCGGTCTGGCCCCTCATCCGCGATTCCATCAAGGGCGGGGGACAGTGCCTGGTCTTCGTGAGCACACGGAAATCGACGGAGACGCTGGCCACCCGCTATGCGCCCCTTATGAAGGAGGTCATGCCGGAGAAGGTCCTGGAGGGAGAGGACCGCATAGTGGAGGACCAGGGGGAGCCGACCACCGTAGGCCGGAGGCTCAGCGGATGCGTGCGCAAGGGCATCGCCTTCCACAATGCCGGGCTGAGCAACGAGCAGCGACGGTTCGTGGAGTCCAACTTCAAGAAGGGCAATATCAAGTGCATCGTGGCCACTCCTACTCTGGCGGCGGGCATAAACCTCCCGGCGCGGCGGGTGATCATCAGGGACCTTCACCGCTTCGAGAACGGCGGCAATGTGTCCATCCCGGTTCTGGAGATCAAACAGATGTGCGGCCGGGCGGGCCGGCCCCGCTACGACCCGTACGGAGAGGCGATCCTCCTGGCCAAGGACATCGACGAGGGGCGGTTCCTCATGGAGAACTACCTCCTCAACACCGCCGAGGACATTTACTCCAAGTTGGGCAGCGAGCCTGTGCTGCGCTCCCACATCTTGGCCACCATCGCCACGGGAACGGCCTCGTCCCGGGACTCGCTCATGGACTTCATGAACTCCACCTTCTTCGCCCACCAGACCACCATGGCCGGCCTGGAGGACGCCGCCGACAACGTCCTGGAGTTCCTGGAGCGGGAGGGCATGGTGCGCTCCGAGCGCGACCACCTGCAAGCCACCTTCTTCGGCCGCAGGGTTTCCGACCTATATATCGATCCACTGACGGCGGTGAAGTTAAGGGACGCCCTGAAGGCGTTCAAGCCCGGTTCCTCCTACTTCGGACTCCTGCACGCGGTGTGCTCCACCCCCGACATGATGACCATGTATCTCAAAAGGAGCGATTACGAATGGGTGGAGGAGGTCCTCCTGCTCCGAGAGGAGGACCTGCTGATCGATCCCCCGGAGGACCTCACGGAGATGGATTTCTACCTCGCCGAGGTGAAGACGGCGTGCTCGCTGGACGACTGGGTCCAGGAGATGGAGGAGGACGATCTCCTCAAGAAGTACGGCATGGGGCCGGGGGACCTCCGCAACAAGGTCGATGTGGGCGAATGGCTGATCTACTCTATGCGGGAGCTGTCCAACATCTTCAGCAAGGACGCCTACCCCATGCTGACGGAGCTGATGATACGCATCCGCTACGGCGTAAAGCCTGAGCTCCTGGACCTGGTGAGGCTGCGCGGTGTTGGTAGAGCAAGGGCCCGGTCCCTGTTCAACCACGGGGTCATGGACGTGGACCAGGTTCGTAGCATGGACGTGGTCCGCCTCGCCCGTATCCCGAGGATAGGGGACGCCATCGCCAAGAACCTCAAGGACCAGGTGACCACCGGAAAGTTCTCCAAGCTCCCCCGGGCAGAGGTGGAGGAGCAGATGGTGGAGGTCGAGAAGGAGATAAAGAAGGAAGAGAGCAAGGGCTCCAAGCAGAGGAGCCTTCTGGACTTTTAATTTGTTATTGACATTCTATAATTATTAAAAGTGAAAAGCATGGACATCATGGGGAAAGGATGTCCATTAACAATGGAGAAGCGAGATCTCGGAGCGCTAGTGACCGCTGGTCGAAGGGTATGAGGCCAGTTTTGACGGGTTTACTGGTCATCGTGGTGATCATACTTGCAACGGTCTCCGTCGCAATGTTGTCTGGTCGACATGGTTCTTCTTTAGAGAACATCGTTCTCCAATCTGAAGACATGGATGACATCACCGGCCATGAAGAAGGATGGGGCCAGAACTTTTTCGGCATCACCGAATCCGAAGATGGTTACCAGGCATGCCTTTCGAACATGGTGCTAGAGAACGATGTTCATATGTTTGTCACGATTTGGGTCTGGGATGTGCGGAACGGTGTGGGGGCTGCTCAGAAATTCCATGAACTGGTGGCCTCAAATCAAAATTTCGATAACATAACACACCTTGAGATCGGTGATGATTGTGTGTTTCAGGGGGCTTTTGTACCGGTTGATGGTCCGTTCACTGGCGCTGTTCTGTGCTTCCACCAGAGCAGGTATTGTGTGCAGATGGTCTTTTCAGGGGAACTGACCACACAGGACCTCTGCATCGGAGTGGCCCAAGCGCAGGCGTCCAGACTCTAGATCTCCCAGGGGCATTCTCAGGAGATGACCCGCCGCACGTCCTCGGCGGTGGGCTTGGCCTTCAGTATCTCCTCGCACGAGTGCATGACGGTGTCGGGGTCCTTGAGCACGTTCCCGGTGCATATGCACACCACCCTCTCGTCCCTGGACACTATGCCGGAGTCCACTAGTTTCAGCAGCCCGGCTATGGACGCGGCCGAGGCCGGCTCCACCCCAACACCCTCGCTCCTGCCCAGAAGCTTTTGAGCGGCGAGGATCTCCTCGTCGGTCACCGATTCCGCGTACCCCTTGGTATCGAAGATGGCCCGCAGCGCTTTCTTCCCCGAGGCGGGGTTCCCTATGCGGATGGCGGTGGCCACGGTCTCGGGATGCTCCTCGGGAACGAAGTCCCTCTTCCCGGAGCGGAACGCCTCCACTATGGGTGCGGAGCCCGAGGCCTGGATGCCGGTGAGCATGGGGATCCTGTCGATCCATCCCAGGGACCGCCACTCCTTGAAGGCCTTGTACACCGCCCAGATGTTGGCGGCGTTGCCCACCGGGAGGATGATGCGGTCGGGGACCTCGAAGTTCAGCTGGTCCACTATCTCGAAGGCCACGGTCTTCTGCCCTTCGGGGCGATAGGGGTTGACGCTGTTAAGCAGGTACAGCTCCCGCTCCCGCGCCAGCTGCTTCACCACCGCCAGGGCGTCATCGAAGTTCCCGTCAACCATGACCACCTTGGCGCCGTAGAACATGGCCTGCGCCAGCTTCCCCGCGGCGACCTTACCTGAGGGCAGGAGCACCACGCACCGCAGTCCCCCCTTGGCAGCATAGGCCGCCAGGGACGCGGAGGTGTTCCCGGTGGAGGCGCACCCCACGGTCTTACAGCCCAGCTCCAGGGCGCGGGACACGCCCACGGTCATGCCGCGGTCCTTGAACGATCCGGTAGGGTTGGCGCCCTCGTACTTGACGTGCAAGCTCTTGATGCCGACCTTACTCACAAGGTTCCGGCAGTCGTACAGCGGTGTGCCGCCCTCCAGGAGGGAGATGGCCTTGGAGGCGTCGACCGGCAGGAAGGGTGCATAGCGCCAGACCCCCAGAGGCCTCTTCCGGAGGTCGTACGGCCGTATCCCCGCCGCAGCGTCCAGATCCAACTCGATGGTCAGCAGGCCCCCGCACTTGGGGCAGGAGTCCAGGAGGGGGTCCTCTACGTCCGCACCGCACTCGTAGCACCTTACCTTATTCATATCACACCCTCCTGCATCCGTCTCCCCAGGTGGTCACCCAGGTATCGCTGTTGATGCCGTGGCGTCCGTACACGTCCCGTACCGCCGCGGCGATGTCCCTTCCCTCTCTTTGCTCCAGATCGTAGATGGCGATGACGCACGGACCCGACCCGCCCAGGAAGACCCCGGCCGCGCCCGCGTCCTTGGCCGCGCTCTCCGCCTCTTGGAGGTGATGGTTCAGGGGAGCGCGGGCGGGCTCAATGACCACGTCCTTCATGCTCCTCCCTATGAGCTCGACGTCCCCGCGGCACATGCCCAGCACCAGTGAGGAGGCGTTGCCCACCTCGTAGATCATGCTTTTCAGGGGCACCTGTGCCGGCAGCACCTTGCGCGCTTCCTTGGTGCTCACCAGGAAGTCGGGCATGGTGACCACCACTCCCAGGTTCCGCGGGGGATCGACCCTCAGGATCTCGAAGGGATCGTAGGACTTGATTATCGTAAAGCCGCCCATCACCGCCGGACCCACGTTGTCGGCGTGGAAGCTGCCCGAGGTGGTCTGCTCGGCCTTGGCCGCGCTGAAGACCAGCTCTTCCGGCCGGAGGGGTTTGTCCAGCAGGAGGTTGGCCGCGCATGCGCCCCCCGCCGCGGAGGCCCCCGAGGAACCTATGCCCGAGGCTGGGCGGATCCCCTTCTTTATCCTTATGGCCACGCCGAAGTCGGCGTTGGCCCGGGCCAGGACGGACATGGCCGCCACTCCTGCAGAGTTCCTCTCCGCAGCAGTGGTTATGCTTTCGGCCCCCCATCCCTCGACCGCCTCGATGACCACATCGTGGCCGGGGATGCACCTCGCTTCGATCTCATCGAACGGCTCGCGAAGCGCCATGCCGAAGACGTCGAAACCGGAACCTAGATTTGATAGGGTTGCCGGGGACCTCACCGTGACCTTGTCCATTACCATCATACCAACCCCGATGCCCCCTGGACATCGATGTCGGCGCCACCTGCTTTGCCTATTATAAACATTTCCTCTTGGCGGTCCCTTCCCTCCATAAAAGCACGATGTTCGAACGAAGGCCGCTTTCGGTGCCGAAATTTTCATTACCCCGGGCAAAGATTCCCATGCAGAATGGTGAAGATTGACATCCTGGGCGTGAGAGGACAGGTTCAGGACACCAAGGTTTTCATATCCGCCCTCCAGTCCATAGGCGGCGGGGAGGGGCTGGCTCTCGATGCTGACATGATATGCGGCCGGGACCATCTGATATCGGCAACGATGCATGCGAAAAGGGCGTTCGAGAGGGGCGTCAACGCCTCCACCAACCTGGCCATGGAAACGATGTTGTACGCATCCGGGGAAAGGCAGATCTCCAAAGCCACTAGGAAAATGGGGCTCAAGGTCGGGTGCGAGCGCATAGCGCTCGTCCTGTTCAACGTCCAGGACCTACAGAAAGTATTACGCGACCACAGTCTGGACAGGGATGACGCCGTCCTCGAGGCCTCGGTGGAGAAGGCCCTGCGGTTCGGCATCTCCCACGAGGAGCTGAGGGCCGTGCCTGCAGACCGCTTCGAGGACCTGGTCCTGGAGAGGGTGGCCTTCGTCGGCCTGCATAAGTGACCTGGGCCTGTTCCCTCCAGGCCTTCCGACACCGTGAAGGTGTCTTGATAGACCGTATTTGATTAATGCCTGTTGCATATAATCCAGTTCGATTCTCACAGCAAAACGCTTAAGCCTAGACCGTAAAATCATTGGGCTTGGCCCGCACGAGGGACGGGACCGGGATCACGGCTTGACCAGCGATTATCTTAAGCAACTCCAGCTCACCAAGCAGCTGGAGCAGAAGGCGAAGGATGCGGCCAAGTTCCGCAAATCGGCAGAGGACAAGCTCGCCGAGGCCGAGAGAGCGGTAGCTTCGGCCGTCTCCATAGGTATTGATGCTAAAGACGCGCAGAAGGCGCTGACCGATGGGCGCACGGCATTTGGCAAGCGGGACTATAACGCGGCCCTTGCCGCCGCTGAGAGCGCCTGCGCCACGGCCGAGAGGCTGCAGGCGGATATGGTCAACGATGTCCTCACCTCTGCCGGTGGCATGCTGGCCATGATAGAGGATAATGGAGAGGAGCGCCAGCGATTGGAGGAGCTGCTGGAGAGCTCCCGCCGGTCTCTGGAAGAGGGCCGGCCCGGGGAGGCCATGACCGAGGCCCGAGACACCTTGGAATCGGTGAAGGCATACGCTGACCGCCGGATATCGGACATGTTCGCCCAGGTGAAGCGCTCCATAGATCTGGCAGAGAGGGAGGGCATCGCCACCGCGGCCAAGAAGCAGGCGCTGGCCAGGGCCGTCAAGATGCATGGCGACGGCAACCTGGAGGAGTCCCTGAACCGGCTCGCCGCATGCTACAAGGGCGTCCATGAATCCTTCTCCAAGCTCATTGGGGACCGCTCCGCTTCCTTGCTGGAAACGGCGGAGCAGGTGGCAGTGGGCGGGGACATGTCCCCCGTCTCCGGGCCGGTGGCCAGGGCCCAGGAGTGCCTTGCTCACGGGCAGTTCGAGGAGGCCATGTTCCTCCTGGGCGAGGGGCAGAAGGCCTTATCCCCTCTGCTTTCGGTCTCGGTCCAGAACCGGCTCGCCGAGCAGGTGCCGCGTTCCTACTGGCTGCGTGAGCAGGGAGCGAACATAGGCCGGTTCGCCACCGCCAGCAAGAAGGCGACGGAGGCAGCGAAAGCCGGGCAGAGCGAGGAGGCCCTGGAGTGGCTGAGGCGGGCCGAGAAGGCCTTGCGCGACGGGGAGGCCGAGGTGGTCCTGAAGGCCATCGAGGGAATGCGTCCCCGCCTGGTCATCGCCCGGCGGTTCAACCTGGATATCACTCCCCTGCTCACCATGCTGGAGGACTCCCGGCAGGAGACGGCCATGGGCAGAGGCCGGGAGGCCCTGGACCTGGTGCGAGACGCCTCGGAGGAGCTGGACAGGCGCCTGGAGGAGATAGCGGAGATGGAGGCGGTGCTGGACCAGACCAAGGAGGTCTTCCTGGAGGCCAGGGCCATGAAGGTGGTGTCCCCTGAGGCGGGGGAGATGGTACAGGCCGCGCGCGAGGCCGCCCTGGCCGGTCGGCTCGCGGACACCCTCGGAGGGCTCACTCAGGCCCGGGAGGTGATCCTGCGCACGGTGCTGGATGGGTTGGGACCGCAGATTCTAGAGAGCGAGCTGAAAGTGGCCGCAGGGCTGTCCATGGGAGCGCCGGTAGAGGACGACTCCGGGGTGCTGGAGGAGATCGAGGAGGACCTCCGGAACGGTTACCTGAAAGGGATCGCAGAGCGTCTCAGCAGCATCAGCACGGCCCTGGAGGCCGCGCTGATGTCCGCAGCGCGGCTGGCCGTGGTGGAGGCGGAGCAGGTCACCTCATCCAACTATGTGGGTGCCAACCTCTCCGAGGTCCGCGATAAGGTCAAGCAGGCCCGGGAGCTCATAGAACAGAGGGAATGGAAGCCGTCCTTCATGCTCGCCCAGGAGGCCGTGGAGGAGGCCAACGCCATAAAGAGGGCGTCCCTGGTCACCTTGAGGGAGCAGACCCTGTCCCTGCTCAGCATCGGAAGGCAGATTGGGATCGACCCCCAGACCATCGACCTGTGGAGCTCCACCATGAGCTCGGACGATTCCGAGCCCTCGGAGGCCTTGAGGTCGCTGGCGGAGACGTACAACCATGCGCGGGTGCAGGTCAAGGAGGAGCTGGCGCGTAACTTCGCACAACTGCAGAGGGCATCGTCGGCCGCCCACCGCAAGGGGGTCACCACGGAGCACGTGGACCAGCTTGCGGAAGAGGGCACCAGGGCCCTGTCGTCCTTCGAGGTGGAGGTGTCCTTCGCCAAGCTCCAGGCGGCGGAGAAGGAGCTGGAGAAGACCACGGCGCTGCATAACGAGGTCTATGACCTCATCGTGCTCCTCTCCCGCCTCACCAGCGAGATACAGATACCGCCCGGGAGCAAGGTCCAGCCTCTTCTGAAGGAGACCAAGAGGCTGTTCGAGGCCGGGCTCTACGATGGGGCCAGGACCTCAGCCCGCAACTGCTACAGGGAGGCCGAGACCATCGGCGCCCACATCCTGGTCCCCCGCAAGGTGCAGGAGGTTCAGCACCTCCTCCCCGTCGCCAGGCAGATCGACCCGGCCATAGAGGGCGAGGAGGAGATGGAGGTCGCGGCCGGTCTGGCGAAAGAGGGCAAGGCGGCAGAGGCCATGTCCCAACTCAAGGATCTCCAGAAGCGGCTTACCGACCTGATCAATGAGGGCATCCAGTCAGAGATCGGGGAGCTTAAGAGCACGCTCGACCAAGAGGACCTGGGGAGGGATGAGGTCAGCACCATGGCGGTGATCGAGAAGGCCGAGAGCCTCCTGGCCGATCAGAGGTACGCGGACGCCCTCCGTGCGATACGCTTCGCCCGCAGCGAGACCGCACAGGTCGTGAACGTCATGCAGGCCTCACAGCAGGAGCTGGGACGGGTCGACGGGGTCCTGGAGGAGATATCTTCCCTGGGTTTCGAGGTAAGGGAGGCCAGGATGCTGCTGGAGCAGGCCCGCAGATACCGTTCCAGCGGTCGCTTCAACCTCGTGACGGAGATGGCGCGGCGGGCGGAGCACAGCGCCAGCATCGCCTTCTGGGAGCAGACCAGGAATAAGGTGGAGGGCGTGGAGAAGGAGGTCGACGTAACCGGCATCACCGGGATCGACCTCGAAGGTCTGAAAGCAAGGGAGAGGCACACCATCTCCGGGTTCGTGGAGCGCCGCCGCTATGCGGAGGTGCCGGGGGCGATCGAGCGGTACCGCGAGCGCATACAGGGCATGAAGGGGCTGAAGGAGAGCTGCGCATCATCCCTGGACAAGGTCCGGGTGCAGCTGTCCACATTGCCCCCAGGCTCCCTCCTGGTCGCCGAGACCATGAAGCTCCTGACCCAGGCCCAGGAGGCACTGGAAGAGGGTTCGTACGAGGGGTGCTGGTCCATCATCATACCCTGCCAAGCTTCGGCCGATGCTGCGGTCCGCTGGCACCAAGGATGCTCCCGCCGCCTCCAAGAGGTGCGGGCAAGGCTGACCGCCAAGGACGCCGTTAGCGGCGCCCCCATCACCTCCCTCCTGGACTCCGCCGGCAAGGGGCTGGCCGAGGGCAGGTACGAGGACATGAACCGTGACCTGCTGCGGGCGGAGCGGATCTTCGAGAGGGAACGGCGGCATGCCGCCAAGCGGAGCCTCTCCGAACTGGTCAACCTTGCCCGCCTCTATCCATTCCTGGGGCTCACCCTGAAGGACATTCCCGGGGAGGCCCTGCCGCTCCTGGACCGCCACCTCTGCGACCTGGAGGCCGGGGTGGGCGCGAGCGGGGCCATCGCCGCCATGAGGACCAAGGTGAACAAGGCCATCATCGCCAAGGGCAACAAGGCCAAGGCCATCGCCGGCAAGAAGGGCAGCTTGGAGGCGGTCAACGCCCTGCTGAAGGATGCCGAGAGGTACCTGGCCGAAGGGAAGTTGGACCGGGCCGCCTGCCTGGTCCGCGAGGCCGAGGTGCTCTCCGAGGCCACCGTGGCGGAGGTAACGGAGCTTCGGGAGCTGTACCGCCGCTACGAGCAGCTGGAGCCCTTCGCTGAGAGCTTGGGCGCAGACGGCGGATGGTCCCAGGAGTTCCGCGCTTCATTTTCATCCAAGAGCACCGCCGGTGCGCTGAAGCACATGCGGCAGGCGGCGTCCCTGCTCGACCGGGCCACCGCCGACCACATGCCGCGCCTGGAGCTGAGGTCGGCGGAGATCTCCAACACCGGGGCGTCCCCCGCCCTGGGCGTGGTGCTGGACGGAGGCTCCCGTTCCGAGGAGACCGGCCTGGCCGCGGTCCTGTGGCCCCAGGGGTCGGTGCCGCTGCCCACGAAGGACAATGGAGGCAGGGTGTCGCTCAGCTACCGTGTGCTGTTCGTGCCCCAGCCCTTCGCCGCGGAGCTGGAACCGGACAGTTAGAAAAATGGATCAAGAAGGGGTTTGATCACCGCAGGGGCATGAACTTGTACCCATAGTGGATGATGCCCGATGCTCCCTCCTCACCGACCTTGCGGATAGTGGCCTGGACCTTCATGCCTATGGTCACGTCCGCGGGATCGCAGTCGATGATCTGACCGGTGAGGCGGATGCCCTCGTCCATCATTATTATGGCGATGACGTACGGCTTCTGCAGCTCGAACTGCGAGGGGGCGTCATGGACGATGGAGAAGGACAGGACCTCTCCCTTTCCATCCAGATGGAAGTGCTCCATCTTCCCCAAGCTCTTGCGGTGGCATACCGGGCACACCGACCGCGGCGGGAAGTACAGCCGCCCGCAGTTGCCGCACTTCGTCCCGATGAGGTTGTACCGGGACTCGTTCTCCCTCCAGAACCTGGCGACGGTCATTTAGTTCACCCTCCCCAGGATGGTGACGATGGCCGTGGCCCCGGTCCCTCCGACATTGTGGGCAAGGCCGCGCTCGGCCCCGGCGACCTGCCGCTTGCCCGCCTGCCCCCGCAGCTGGTACACCAGCTCCACGACCTGGGCGATGCCGGTGGCCCCGATGGGGTCGCCGCGCGCCTTGAGCCCGCCGGAGGTGTTGACGGCGATCTTCGCTCCCAGCGCGGTCTGCCCCTCGGCCGTGGCCTTGCCCCCTTCCCCCTTGGGGAAGAAGCCCAGGTCCTCCACGGCCAGGATCTCGGAGATGGTGAAGTTGTCATGCACCTCCGCCACCTGGATGCCCGAAGCGTCGGTGTCCGCCTGCTTGAAGGCCCTTTGCGCCGCCACGGTGGTGGCGTCGAAGCGGGTGATGCTCTCGCGGTGCGCCAGCGCCAGCGTGTCCGAGGCCTGCCCGGAGGCGAGCACCTTCACCGGCGTGTCGGTGTACTTCCGCGCCTTGTCCATGCAGCACAGCACCACCGCGGCCGCGCCGTCGGATATGGGTGCGCAGTCGAACATCCCCAGGGGCTCGGCCACCGGAGGGGATTTCAGGACGGCGTCCAGCTTGATCTCCTTCTGGTACTGCGCCTTGGGGTTGAGGGAACCGTGCTTGTGGTTCTTCACCGCCACCATGCCCATCTGCTCCCTGGTGGTGCCGTACTCGTGCATGTGCCGTCGGGCGATGAGGGCGTGCAAGGAGGGGAAGGTGGCCCCGAAGGCCGTCTCCCACTGCTGGTCCGCCGCCGTGGCCTGGATCTCCGTGGACAGCACGTCGCCGACGTCGGTCATCTTCTCGGCCCCGCCGACGACCACTATGTCGTGCATGCCCGAGGCCACTGCCAGATACCCCTGACGGAACGCCAGGGCCCCCGACGCGCCGGCCGCCTCCACCCTGGTGGCGGGGATGTGGTCCCGCGCCAGGCCAGAGTAGTCGGCTATGAGCGCCCCGATGTGCTCCTGCTCGATGAACTTCCCCGCGGACATGTTGCCCACGTACAGCGCGTCTATCTCCTCGCCCGACAGGTTGGCATCCCCCACCGCGGACAGCCCCGCCTGTATGCCCAGGTCACGGAAGGACTGGTCCCACAGCTCCCCGAACTTGGTGTCCCCGATGCCGATGATCGCTACCTCTCTCATTCTGCTCCCTCCTTCATCCTGATCTTGCCCCGATACTTGGCGTAGGTGGCGTAGTCCAGGAACTTCTTCCTCTCCACCAGCTCCTTGACCGTGGGCGCCCTCTCCCGACGCAGCTCCTTTATCTCGTCCGTCACGGTGATGTCGAAGGCGTCCGAGCCCGCCCCGGAACCGTAGGCCACAGCGAAGATGCGCTGCCCCGGCTCGGCAACGTCCAGAACGGACGCCAGACCAAGGGGCACGGCGCCGGAGTAGGTGTTGCCGATGAACGGCGTCAGGAGCCCCACCTCGATCTGCTGTTCGGTGAAACCGAGCTGCTTGGCGACCCTCACCGGGAACTTGCCGTTGGGCTGGTGGAACACCGCGTACTGATAGTCGGTAGGCTTGGTGCCCATGACACCGAAGAGGTTCTTGGCCGCGGCCAGTATGTGCTTGAAGTAGGCCGGCTCGCCGGTGAAGCGGCCACCGTGGGAGGGGTAGCACTGCCCCTCTCGGCGCCAGAAGTCCGGCGTGTCCGTGGTGTAGGAGCAGGTCTTGTTTATCCGGGCGATCACCTTCTCGGAGCCGATGAGGTACGCAGCCCCGCCGGCCGAGGCGGAGAACTCCAGGGCGTCCCCGGGCGCTCCCTGGGAGGTGTCGGCGCCGATGGCCACGCCGTACTTGATCATGCCCGAACCGACCAGGCCCATGCAGGTCTGGATGGCGGCCGTGCCGGCCTTGCAGGCGAACTCATAGTCCGCCACCGTGAGGTTGGGGCCGGCCCCGATGGCCTCGGCCACCACGGTCCCGGTGGGCTTGACCGCATAGGGATGCGACTCCGAGCCGACATAAATCGCACCGATGTCCTGGGGGTTGACCTCGCAGCGCCGCAACATGTTCCTGGCCGCCTCGATGGAGATGGTTATGACGTCCTCGTCAGGCGAGGGGACGGATTTGGAGAGGATCAGCAGGTTCTTGCTCATCTGCTCTCCGTCGGTCCCCCACACCCTGCCTATCTCCTGCGGGGTGATCCTGTACCGGGGCAGGTACGCCCCGTAGCTGACAATGCCTACTTCCATTGCATTCCTCCTAAATGAGCTTCTTGAGACGGTCGATCATGGTGTTGACCGGCATCTCCGTCTTGATAAGCGGTATCCCCTCGAGGGTCGCCAGCTTGATGGCCAGCTCGTCCACGTGCTCCGGGCGGTGGTAACCGACCATGCTCGGCTTCAGCGGATGGGCGCGAATGGCGATCATGGGGGAGCGGCCGAACTTGACCCCGGTGAAGATCAGGGCCCGCTCGCTCGACCATCCATAGATCTTGAGGTAGTCGAACGAGGACAGCGAGGTTATGGCCTTGATGGAGTCGATGATGGTGTAACCGTGAATGTGGCGTTCCAGGGAGATGCCCTCGTTGAGGGTATCGGCCTCGATGATGTCCATGAACTCCGACGCGGCCAGGCTGGTGCGGAACTCGTTGATGCTGATGATGCAGTCGTGCTTCTCCCCGAGGTCGTACTTCTTCAGCACCCTCCCCCCGGAGCGCTCGTCCAGGTCTATGAGCCCGTCGACCATGCGCCGGATGATGGCGATGCCCGGCGATTTTCTGCGTCCAGACTCATAGTCGCTGATGACCGACGGCGATATTCCCAGGTTCCGCGCCATCTCCTGCTGGGAGATGCCGAACTCCTCCCTCCACTTGCGGATGGTCTTCCCCGCGTCCGCAGAGAGCGTGATCTCCCCTGCGATCTTCTCCCGCAGCTGCTCCCTCATCGCGTCCGGGAGTAACTGGCTGTGTATTTATAAGTGTCGTAGGAGCTATACGACAAAAGATGTAAGACTGGATGTTCGGGGCAGGCCGAGGCCTTGTCAAATCTATCAGCCTAACTGTACTGGACATCGTCATCGTGGGATGTGCCGATAAGCGGTCGTGATGCGCACGGTGAGGCTGAAGCTCGTCCTGACGGAGGAGCAGAAGGGCTCGCTGCTCAGGACCATGGAGGAGTACACCCGGGCGTTCGACCACGCGGCGCGGTGGGGGTATGAGCATCACTGCTGGGACAAGCGCAGGCTCCAGTACGAGATATATTATGATACCAGGGCAGCGGTACCCAAGTTGGGCGCTGGACTTATCCAGAGTTCCAAGGACGTTGCCTGTGAGGCGCTGAAGAGATGTAAGTGTAGGGCGGTTCCAAAAAGGAGGACGTATGCTGCTGTGAGGTACCCCTGGAAGGAAGCCAAGGTCTACTTCAGCTCAGGAACGGTGAGCTTATATTCCATTGAAGGAAGAATTCATGCTCCGGTAGTCTTGTACGCCTATCTGGAAAAGTACAAGGACTGGAAGTGTAAAATATCCAATCTGGTCTGGAACAAGATCACCAAGCTGTTCTTTCTCAACGTCGTTGTCGAGAATCGTGAAGTATTAGCTCAGAGCAAAGGTGATATCCTGGGTATAGATCGTGGTTTGAAGAACGTGGCTGTTTGCTCCAATAACATGTTCTTCAATTCCTCTCAGATCAATGCCACAAGGGGAAGGTATGCGAAGAACAAAGCGGAGCTGCAGGCGGTAGGCACTCGCTCGGCGATAAGAAGGTTAAGAAAGCAGTCCGGGCGAGAGAGACGGTTTGTGACCTGCGAGAACCATCGTATCTCTAAGATTATTGCGAGCACGGAGTTTGCGGTGTTCGCCCTGGAGGATCTGGCCAACATCAATATGTGTAGGTGGCTGGACCGGAGGACAAGGGGGAGGCTTCGCAGCTGGGCGTATCATCAGCTGGAGGTCTTTCTTCGATACAAAGCCGAGGAAATGGGAAAGGCGGTCGTCCTTGTCGACCCAACCTGCACATCACAATGGTGTTCCAGGTGCGGGTGGATCGACAAGAAGAGCCGGAAGGGAAACGAGTTCCACTGTGTGAAGTGCGGCTTCCAACTCAACGCTGATCTCAATGCCTCCAGGATCATTGCTCGCCTTGGCAGGTCTGATGCGAGCAGGCTGTTGATCTACCAGCCACATGCAGCGGGCGATGAGGGGGACGTTTCGGGCGTCCATAGCAAATGACCGAACCCAGCTGCGAGCTTAAGTCTGACTTGAGTTGTAGATACTCCAAGCCGCGTTAGAGTGCAGGGATCACTAAGTGCGGTACTGAGATAAGATGGCTCTCATTCACATAAATTCCCAGCTTGACGATAGCTATTTAACATGAGTCATTATTAGCCCATCCTACTCACGGGGCCGTAGGCTAGCTTGGCATAACTAGGGCGTTCGGGACGCCTTGTCTCCGGTTCAAATCCGGACGGCCCCACCATTTTTGAATATCTAATATAAAAAAAATCCAATATTAAAGCTCAGTCCATTGTTATCTAAAAAATGCTCTTGCTAGGCGTCGGTGTTTTGGGGGCGGCCGGGGTGTGGTCCCTGGCATTGTTCAAATATCTAAGATGGATACTGGATACGGAGAAGGGGGAGACTCATACCAATGCTCTGTGAGAACTGTGGGTCCGCCATCGACGATGTTGCGGTTTTTGCGAGAACTGTGTCGTTCGGCCACGTTTGGTGGTCGGGGGAATGGGGGTGAGAGGATAATAGGCAACATCGTCAAGGACCAGAACGGTACGCTGACCTGGGTGTATGAGCTATCGTTCTGGAAGAACCCGGTCATATTGATCACCGTGGCCAAGGTGCTCATGCTCTCCCTGGCCGTGCCCGTGGTGCTGGCCTTCGTCCTGGGCCTGGAGAACGGCATCGCTGAGGCGGGGACCCTGGCGCTCACCGTGCTGGCGATATGCGGCGCCATCCTCGGCGTCCTCCTGGTGGTGGCGTACCTGATGATCGGCATCATCTATGGTGGAAAGTACCAGGTGCTGTTCAGAATGGACGACAAGGGCGTACACCACATCCAGCTGAAGAGGCAGTACGACCGGGCCAAAGCGATGGGTCTGCTCACCGCGCTGGCCGGACTGGCCGGCGGGAACCTCACCGCGGCCGGGGCGGGCCTCCTGGCAGCGAGCCGGCAGAGCATGTACACCAGGTTCTCCGAGGTCCGGTCGATAAGGTTCAGCCCGAAGAGAGATACGATATACCTGAACGGAAGCCTGTCGCGCAACCAGGTGTACGCTCCGATAGAGGACCTCCCCCTCGTCCGGGACCACATCCTGTCCCGCTGCCGCAAGGACGTCAAGGTGCGGTAGACGTCCTGTGCACCTTTATCCTTCCCGGATGGTCACGTTCTCCCCGGCCTCGGGTCTGCAGGTCGAGGAGGTCCTGGATGGCAGCGAGACCGGCCATGAGCATGTGTCGCTCTGAACATCTGGGTGCCTATGAGATGACGGTCAAGGGGTAATGTGACCGGCATCGCCGCCGGATAGCACAGCGTCCTTACCGTCCGTTGAGTGGGCGCAGCCCTGTCCGGCATTTGCCCTGGAGCCGACGAGCCCCTGCTTGATGGCATACGACAGCTCCTCCAGCTGGTACGGCTTGGGCAGTACGCCTACGAAGCCATAGTGCCGGAAGTCGGACATGACCGGATCGTTGGAGTATCCAGAGGAGACCAGGGCCCGGGCCTGGGGGTCGAGCTTCAACAGCAACGCGATCGCCTCCTTGCCTCCTAAGCCCCGGGGGTTGGTCAGGTCCATTATGACCAGATCGTACCTCTTGCCCGAATCGAGGGCCCGCTGGTACTCCTCCAACGCTTCGCTGCCATCGTGAGCCGTCCCCACCTCGTAGCCCAGCGCCCTGATCATCTCGCCCATGACGTCCAGTATGTACTCCTCATCGTCCATCACCAGGACCTTCCCTTCTCCACTGGCCATGGTTATATCGGGTCCAGGCGCCACCTTCGCCGCTCCCTGGGCCACTGGGAGGTAGATGCGGAATACGGTCCCCTTCCCCACTCTCGAGGTGACCTCGATATTGCCGTGGTGCCGGGTGATGGTGGCGTAGACCACCGACAGCCCTATGCCGAAGCCCTTGCTCTTGGTCGTGAAGTAAGGCTCGAAGATCTTCGGGAGCACGTCCTGGGGGATGCCTGTCCCGGTGTCCTTGATCTCGACCAGGATGTACTCACCGGGCGTCAGGCCGTGCGGGGCGCTCACCCCCTCGTGATGACTGGACACCGTGACGTCCACCTGACCGCCGTTGGGCATGGCATCCTTGGCGTTTATGAACAGGTTGGTGAACACCCTCCCCATCTGCCCCTGGTCCACCATGGCCAGCCACTCTCCCGGCGGTATGTGAATTTGACATTGGATGTTGCTGTTCAGGTAGGGATGGTTGGAGGTGACCCGCAGCAGCTCCGGAATGGACACGGGCTTGCATATGGGCGCGCCCCCCTTGGCCAGCGACAGCAGCTCCTGCGCTACCTCCTTGGCCTGGATGATGGTCATCTCCGCCTCCGTCAGCTCCCGGTGGTTCTCGGTGCCCGGCTGGCTGCGCATCTTGATCAGGGACACATATCCCAGCACGCTGGTCAAGAGGTTGTTGAAGTCGTGGGCTATGCCCCCCGCCAGTGTTCCGATGGCCTCCAGCTTCCCGATCCGCTCCTTTATTATCTCGGCCTGCCTCCGCTCGGTTATGTTCCGCCCGATGATGCACATCGCTCTCCTGCCCCCGTACCTGAAGGGGCTGGCCACGACCTCGATGTTCATGACATTGCCGTCTGGAAGGAGGGAAGTGGTCTCGAAGGAGAAGCGGCGGCCGTTCTTGACCTCGCTCTGAATGTCTCCCTTAAAAGAGTGATCGATCATGGATATGGACTGGATGTTCAGGGACGTGACCTCATCAGGAGGGATGCCGAAGTGGGTGCAGAAAGCTTGGTTCGCCTGGAGCAACGAGCCGTCCTCGATGTCCACCACCATGATGGTACCATCGAACTGGTCGAAGATGGCCCGGTAGCGCTCTTCGCTCTCCCTGAGCGCGTCCTGGGTGAGCTTGCTTTCGGTGACATCATGCATAATGATGACACGTCCCATCATGGTTCCCCCGTCCACGACCTCATCGACCTGAGAGTCGTAGTATCTTTTTCCGGAGGGCGACTCCAGCACCATGGTTCGACGGCCCTTGCTGCCGCCGTCCACAAGCTCGGACATGCCCTTCATGTCCTGGAAGAGGGACCGCGCTTCCTTGCCCAGGTCATTATCGCGGAGATCGAAGAGCTGGGAGGCCGCAGGGTTGAGGTCCACCACCTTGCCCTGACGGTCCAGGATGATGGTGGGGTCCGAGGAGATGTCGATGATGACGCTCCGGGCCACGGGCATTATCCTCAGCAGCTGGAACCGGAAGAGGGCGAAGGCCAGGGACAGGCCGGTCACGACGAACAAAATGGGCGTGATGTCCAAGCCCCGGGAGCTGCCGGAGATCACCAGGGCGTTGCCTACGAAGGGGATGGAGAATCCTATCATGACCAGGATGTCCCTCCACTGGTACACCCGCGTTGTCCTGAACAGATGCCACAGAAGGAGAAGAAGGGTGGAGATGACTATGATGTAGGAGTATATGGTATGGATCAGGAAACCTGGCCCATATTGAAGGGCCAGCGTCTGATATCCCATGACCTCGATGACCTCATAGCCGGTGATGAACCACGACGTCAGGCCGTTGGTGGCATTGACCGCTATGCTCAGAGCGGGCAAGGCGAGGAGAGCGGCCAGCCTGCCCCTGGTGACCTGTTCCTGCAGGCCCACGAGATATATTATGGTGACCAGGCAGCTGATCGGCACCACTGCGACTATGCCCAGGACCACCTGGAACAGCGCGAGCATGGTCCCGGGGTCGTCCACCACCCCGCTGAGAGCGAAGAGGAGGCACCAGGCGGCATTTAGGTACATCATCCAGGCGAATGGTCTCCTGGCCGCCACGGTCTGGAACCGGGCGGAGTACAGCCCCAGGGCTGTAAGGATAAGACCGGAGATCACCAGCAGGGCGAGCACAACGCTTATCATGATGTCACTGGCTCGACACCACTATATTTATAGAGCCGTTTATTAAATAATATATATTATTTTAAAGCTCACCTGTCAGGAAATCAATGGTAATAATGACACGAAGATTGCGGGACGATCGCAAAGCTCAGGAATGGCACGGTCGCCCGGCCGCAATTTTTGCTCAGAGGGCGTGTGCCCCTTCCCTCGCCAGAGCCTTCGTTCTCGCCAGCCCCTCTTCCAGCAGCCTTAGGGTCCCGCACCGGCATTCGTGTCGCAGGTGCAGGTCGGTCGCGAACTGCCTCGACATGTCTATCAGGGGCTCGATGCCCCCCAGGCCGTCATCTATGAACAGCACCCGTGAGTACCCGTCGAAGAGCTTACCCAGGTACCAGTCCATATCGATCCCCAGCTCCTCGTAGTTGGGCATCTGCTCCCTCATCTTCCGCTCGAACCACTCCTTGTTCATCTTGGCGAAGTAGGGGGTGTGGTACATGGTGCCGGCACAGACCTTGCGCTCCCTCTCGTACTCCTCCGGGGTGATCAGCACCCCGATGCAGTCGTCGCCCACCAGCTGGACAGTGGGAACCTTCATCTGGCTGGTGATGCCCTCGAGGGAGTTGCAGATGCCGTAGCCCAGGAGGACCGCGTCCACCTTGCCTTCCAGGGAGTTGACCTTATCCACCACCGTCCGCTTCAGGACCTGGGGGAACTCGTGCAGCCCGAACTCCATGTACTCCTTGTACGCAATGTCGGGATCGTCCTTGATCAATTTCTCAAGGCCTCGCTCGAAGGTCTCGCAGGCGATGATGCCGATCTTCATCCAATAACCTCTTTTACACCGCCCTCGCCTCTCGGCCGGGCTTGATCATACTAAGGTCTATGGTAATATTAAAGTATTTCTTAGTAATATAATTCTATTACTGAGATGCGATGAGGAACGAGGAGCTGAGGAAGCAGATCGAGGCCCTGCGCTTCGAGGTAAGGGCGATGGGCGATTCCTTCATGAGCCTGCGCCAGGACGATGTGCGGTCGGCGATGGTGAGGCAGATACGCCCTGTGCTGTTGGAGATGATGGACCGGGAGCTTGACGAGGATGAGTTCCTGGCCATGCCTCGCTCGGAGCTTGTCGTCCTCCGGAGAGACATCATTCGATGGCTGGAAGGTGCTCTGGAAGCGTTCGGTCGGGAGAACAGCACCGGGGGCATGGAGTACCTCCGGGTGCATCGGTCAAGGAAGGTGGTGGAGGACCTGGGCATCGATCGGGCGATCGACCTCATGGCTTCGTTGGAGGCCCAGCTCACCTCATATTTCAACACGTACACGACCGCGCTGCAGGTCGGTAACGCTGGTTCCGCGGAGATGACACCGGCGAGGGAAGCGACCCTTTCCCCTGCTTCCGCCGAGGCCGCCCTGGGGCCGCTGTCCAGCTCCATCCGCATAAGCATACTCCAGCGCCTGTCCGCCGAGGATGACGGCCTCGCCGCCTTGAGCAGGCACCTGAACATGAAGAAGGGGCATCTGCAGTTCCACCTCAAGGTGCTCGTTGATGCCGGTTACATCGACTATGATCGCAAGAGCCGCCTCTACTTCATCAGCGGCCGGGGGAGGGTGGCCCTGGATAGCATCTCGAGGATGCTGGAGGCGCTTGCGGACGCTTGAACCTGCCCATCGGGACGCTCCGGACGGGTCCGTTTTTCATCTCGCTTTCATCTTTTACGGCGCGCTGCCTCGCCATCGATGGTGGCGAGGAGCATGACCAGGCGTTTCCCCTTGAGCCTTAGCTCCTGCTCGGTCACGCTCCCACCCTGAGGGCACAGTCCGTCGATGAAGGCCTCCCCGTCCTGGTCCAGGTTCACCGGGTAGAGGGCGCAGCCCAGCGGCCGGGAGGCGTACTCGCGGCATCGCTTTTGCTCGGGATCGTAGAAGAAGCACCACGTGCCCTCGTTGCGGAGCCGGGGGATGTCATCCACACCGATATAGCTGAAGTCCTGGCGCTGGTATCCCCGACGCTCCAGACGTACGATGTCCGTTTCCGAGAGCTCCATCATGGTCTCGCGGCAGCACTTCTGGCAGTGGGTGCAGCGCATCGCACCCCCCAAGGCTCGGGCAGGTCTTAATCTTAATCGGAACGAAGGAGGCGTGCGTTGATCGCCACCACGATCGTGGAGAGGCTCATGAGCACCGCCCCCACTGCCGGGCTGAGGACGATGCCCTGAGATGCCAGAACCCCTGCGGCCAGGGGTATGGCCACGGCATTGTATCCGGTCGCATAGACGAGGTTCTGCACCATCTTGGAATATGTCCTCCGGGACAGGTCCAACATCCGGGACACGTCCCGCGGGTCGTTGCGGACCAGGATGATGTCCGCAGATCCTATCGCCACATCGGTACCGGCGCCGATGGCCACCCCCACGTCAGCCTGCACCAGGGCGGGGGCATCGTTGATCCCGTCCCCCACCATGGCCACGATGTGACCGTCCTGAAGCTCCTGGATGGCGGCGGCCTTCCCCGCTGGGGGCACAGAGGCGCGGTGATCGTCCATCCCCAGCTCCGCGGACACGGCCTTGGCGACCTCTGCACTGTCCCCTGTGAGCATGACCGTGCGTATGCCTCTCCGCCGCAGATCGGCCACGGCCTCCGCCGACTCGCTCCTGGTCCTGTCCCCCAGGGAGATCGCGGCCAGCGCCCGGTCCCCTCGGGCCAGGACGACGACGGTTCGGCCGTCACGTGAGAGCTTGACGATGTCGGGGATGTTCTTGGTCACCCCCAGCTCCCCCAGGGCCGAGGGGGAGAGCATCATGTGCTCGATCCCTCTCACCGTCGCCCGCGCCCCCTTCCCGGGGATGTTGCGATAGTCCTGCGCCTCTACCACCGTTAGACCGCGCTCCCGGGCGGCGGCCACAATGCCATGGGCGATGGGGTGCTCGGAGGGCGACTCCACCGCCGCGGCGATCATGAGCGCTTCGTTCTCATCGGTCCCTTCCGCCGGGGTCACCGCCACCACGCGGAAGTTGCCCTCGGTCAGGGTCCCGGTCTTGTCGAAGACGACGGTGTCCACGTTCCGGGCCCGCTCGAAGGCGTCCCTCTCCCTTATGATGAAACCGGAGCGTGCCGCCAGGACGGTGGAGATGGCCAGCACCAGGGGGATCGCCAGGCCCAGAGCGTGAGGGCAGCAGATGACCATGACCGTGACCGCCCGCTCCACTGCGTATCCGGAGCTCTGACCCAGCGCTAGCCAACCTCCCAGCGTCGCGGTGCTGCTGACGATGGCGATGATGGTCAGCACCAGGGCGGCCCGGTCCGCGAGGTCCTGGCTATGGGACCGGCTCTCCTGGGCCTTGCGCACCAGTTCGATGACCTGACTGAGATAGGTATCGCTTCCCGTATTCGTCACCACTATGGTGAGGGACCCATCGCCGTTGATGGAGCCACCGATGACCTCCTTGCCGGGGGACTTCAAGATAGGACGTGATTCTCCGGTGAGAAGGGACTCGTTGACATCGCTCTCTCCCTCGACCACCTTCCCATCGGTGGGGACCTTGGACCCGGGGCGGACCAGCACGAGATCGCCGGGCCTCAGGTCCGTTACGGGGACCTTCCTGGTCCCGTCCTTACCGACGAGGTCGGCCTCGGCCGGCAGCACCCGTGCCAGCTCCTCCAGGGCCGTGGATGCTCCCTGCACGGAGCGCATCTCCAGATAATGGCCCAGGAGCATGATGTCTATCAGGGTGGCCAGCTCCCAGAAGAAGGTCGAACCGCGGAGGGTCAGCACCGAGGCCGCACTGTAAATGTACGCCACGCTGATGGCCAGGGCCACCAGGGTCATCATGCCTGGTCGGCGCTTCCTCCCTTCCTCCACCATGCCCGACAGGAACGGCCATCCGCCGTAGAGGAAGACGACCGTGGACAAAAGGAGGAGCGTTAGTTCGGAATAGGGCAGGTCCAAGCGGAAAGAGAGGAGGTCCTGGACCTCCGGGGTGAGAAGGAGGATGGGCACTGTTAGGGCCATGCAGACGAGGAAGCGGGTAAGGAGACCGTGGCCCTTGTTGCCATGAACGCTGGGGACCGGTCCGGGCGCGGGACCGGGATGATGGGCGCCATGATGCTCCATGGTGTTACCATTCTAGCACATGGCACATCAAGCTGTTGACCTCGAGCGCTCAAGGGGCCGTCTCCAACGGCACCTCCTCCACCTCCCGGTCCTCCATGCGGGTGATGACCGGCATGAACGCCGAGCCGAAGGCTGTGATGAGCATTACTATCCCACCTCCTATGAACCAAACCTGTATCCCCACCGCGTCCGACAAGGGGCCGGCCAGCAGCAAGCCCATGGGGCTCATCGCAGTGACCCCCGCCCCCAGGATGGCCAGGACCCGGCCCTGCATGTCCGCGCGGACGCCCCTCTGCATGATGGCCACGATGGTGCCGTTTATGATGGGGAGGGCAAACCCGATGACCAGGCATCCAATGGTGGCGATGATGTATCCGTTCGGCGGCAGGACCCCTATGGTCAGCACCCCCACGCCGCACAGTCCGGTCGCGGCCATGCAGGTCACCACCTTCCTGGAAGAACCTCCCCAGACGCCCAGAACAAGGCCTCCGAGGACCATCCCCAGGCCGGCCATGGACTCCAGGGCTGCGTACTCGAGGACCCCGCCGCCGAAATGCTGGACGGTGAGAAGGGGGAGGAGGGCGAAGGCAGGATTGATGAGGAAGTTGATCAGCATGAAGATCATCATCAGCAGCAGCGCGCCCTTCCACGAGCATAGGTACCGCCATGCGTCCCTGAGCTCGGAGGAGATGGTGGACCTCGTCTCCATTGGGGCCTTCCTCACCTCGGGGATGTACACTGCCAAGAGGGTGACGATGGCTATCAGGGCGGTGATCATGTCCACCGAGAGGACGAGGTACATGGGCAGGGCGGCTATGAGGACCGCTCCCAGGGGGGGCGCGGCGATGGAGGCTATGCCCCTCACCGACTCGTTCAGACCGTTGACGCGGGCCAGGTGGCGCTGGGGGACCATGAGCGAGGTGGAGGCTTGCATGGCGGGCCAGTGGAACCCTGAAAGTATGGAGCGCAGCAGCAGGACCACCATTATGTGGACCACGTCCACGATCCCCAGGGCGAACAACATCATCAGCGCCAGGGTCAGGAGCGCGGTCAGCCCGTCGGCGACGATCATCACCCGACGGCGCTTCCAGCGGTCCACCAGTGCTCCGGCGAAGGGCGTGATGAAAACCTGAGGGGCTATACCCATCACTAAGGCCAAGGTCAAGATCGTGGCCGAGCCTGTCTCCACTGTCAGCCACCAGATCAGGGCGAACTGCACCAACTGGCTTCCCAACAGCGAGAAGGCCTGGCCCGTCCAGACGGTGAAGAACCGCCTGACCCATATGTCCTTCTCCACTATCCTTCCCCCTTCTTCCCCTTATCCTGTTGCCAGGACTAAAAAATGTTTTAAGGTGTGCGCGGCCGTTCCTCCGGCCGTCGCCCCACCCGTCCTTAGATCTTGCCACCACATTCCGAGCAGAAGCGCGCCGCGGGCGGGTTCTGAGCCCCGCACTGAGGGCATTTCGGCATCCCCATGGGAGCGCCGCAGTTGTTGCAGAACTTGCCCTGCCCGGCAGGCTTGCCGCACTTGGGGCAGATAGCCTGGCGCTGGTCGATCTCTCCCGTGAACACCTCGGTCTTATCGGCCTTTTCCTGGATGTCCCTCTTCATCTTGTCCGCGCGGGCCGCCGCCACCTCCACCGATTCCAGCGGGGCATCGTCCACGCACATGGAGGCCTCAGGGTTCCAATCGTTGTCGCAGACCCACTTCTGGCAGCGGGGGCAGCGGTGGAAGTGGCCTCGAGCCTCGTTCTGTGCCAGCTCGAAGGCCTGCTCGTGCTCCTGGTGCCAGGCAGGCGACATTCCGGAGTACTTCTGCGACATGATGTCGCTTCCCACGTCCCCGGCGTGCCCCAGTCCATACTTCCCGGTGATGCTGCCAGCGGCGCTGGCCACCTTACCGATGCTGTCAAAGAACCCTTTCTTCTTGTAGGTCTTGGAAGGTATGAACTGGGTCTTGTACCCCTCGCGGCACTTATCGCAGTAGAAGGTGAACGTGAACCCGGCCTCAGTGCTATCGTCAGAATAGTTGTCGTTGAACGCTATCATCTTGCTCATTTCTTAGCCCCCGAGATTGGTTTTTTGCACTTGGTGCAGATGGGACCGAGGGGTGGCTGCTCGAAGCCGCACTTCTTCTGCTGGCACTTCACCATTAGCCTGGCTTGGCAGTTCTGGCAGTGATCGCCGAAGAACGTCGGTTTCATGCAATACGGGCATACTACGGTCAGGGACTGCCCGCAGGCGGAACACGTTTTCCATCCCTCCTTTATGGGGGAACGGCACTTCGGACATCTCAGCTCGTCCACCGGATTGTGCTTTCCGCAGATGGGACAATCATTGGAGTCTGGCGGCACCAGCTCTCCGCAGTACCGGCACGGTTTCATGTATCCAGGCATTCTACCCCTTGGCTGGGAAATATATCAGACAATTATAAATTGTTGCCATCCCTGCAGTCCTAATCCCCCTCCTCGGGCAGCTCTTGGGTGGAGGTCCAGCGCTCATCACCCTTGGCCTTGGAGTTGAAGGCCAACAGCTCATTGACCTTGGCCGTCCACTCCTCCGGGGAGGTATGGGCCACACGCCCGATGAACAGGTAGCGCAGATCGCGCAGCGAGGGCATGAGGGCGATGGAGTACCGGTACTTAGAGTACTGCGGGGCCTGGAGCTTATCGTCGGCTAGATATATGGGCTGACGTCGGAAGTTGATGTCCCGGAGACCATTTGTCAGAGTGTCCATGCCTCTGTCCGCCGCCTCCCTCTGCTCATCCTTGTCCAGGATCTCGTAGCCGGAACGGGAGGTCACCCGGAAGAAGTAGGTCGCACGCCCGCCGCCAGGACCGGATGTGGCCTCCATGGCCACGGCATTCCCGTCCCTGCCCAGGATGGGGATCATGAACCACATGTAGTCCTCCTCCTGCGTGGGCACCAGGCTGCGCTTGATGCCGATGCGCAGAAGGTCCTTCTCGCCTCGAGACACCAGGTGATCGTACTCCGCCCCCATGCCCTGGGCCCGCAGGCGGGCCTCCAGGGCCTTGAACAGGTCGGGGGAGACGTCCTCGAGGTCCTGTCTTCGGGCCGCCCGGCCCTCCTTCAACAGGCGAGAGGCGGCCGTCACCTGCTCTCCCGTGGCCGCCGGATAGAGGTCCTTTATGACCCCTTGGACGTTGGCCTCCAGCTCTGACATGGCGTCCGATATGCCCTTCCACAGGGGGTCCAGCTCTCGGCCCAGCATGACCATGGACAGACGCTCGCCGCTCTCCAGCTCCATCTTCAGGGCGTGGTTGGCGGCCTCGATGCCCACGACATCACTGTACCTGATCCTCATCAGCGATGCACGCAGGGGCAGCAGGATGAGAGCAGTGTCGTACAGGCGCACCTCGCAGGGTCCCTCGGCACCGCGGAAGGCCGGCTTCAGCTCTCCCCTGACCCCCTGCTTGCGCAGCTTCTCGCCCATCAGCAGATCGCTCATGATCATGGCGTTCCGGGAGGCATGCAGTTCCCTTAAAACGTCATCATGTCCGCGTCCCAGACCGGATATCCTCAGGCGGCTGCCATCGAAGTACAGGATATCCAGCAAGTAGTTGACGCTGGTCACGGCGACTATGTCTCGCAACGGCAGGGACCTTGTTCCGCCGCCCCGGGGACGGACCTCCAGAGCTTCGGGGCCGAGGACCACCTTGGCCTCGCCCTGAGCTGTCACTGTTCCTTTGGGATCTGTGAACGATATGTTGCCTGCCGCTTCCATGGTCGGTCATTGCCCTGTTCCGCTTTTATCATTTGTCGGCTGATGATGCTCCCTCTGCCGTGGAAGACTTTTCATACCTCAGCCAGCAGGTCTCCGGCCTCAGGGAATCAATCAAATACGAGTTACCTGATTACGACCGGGAATGACCATGGTCGATGCTAAAGCGATCGAGAATGCCAAGGAGCACTTCGGCAAGATCCTCGAAGAACAGCTGAAGAGGGTCGAGGCCATGAGGTCCGGACAGGACTGGACCGATTACACCAACCTGCAGAGGGTCAAGATCGGCATCTGTGGAGGGGACGGCATAGGGCCGTACATATCCCGATCTGCCCAGAAGGTCCTAGAAGTGATGCTCCAGGACGAGATAGGTAGCGGCAAGGTGGAGATCAGGGTCATCGAGGGCCTTACCATAGAGAACCGCGTGAAGGTGATGAAGGCCATTCCCGATGAGGTCCTGGCCGAGATCAAGGAATGCCATGTGGTGCTTAAGGGCCCCACCACCACTCCCAAGAAGGGGGATCCCTGGCCGAACATCGAGAGCGCCAATGTGGCCATGAGGCGCGAGCTGGACCTGTTCGCCAACGTCAGGCCGGTGAAGGTCCCGGAGCTGGGAGTGGACTGGATGTTCTTTAGGGAGAACACCGAGGGGAGCTACGTGCTGGGAAGCAAGGGGGTCAATGTCACCGAGGACCTGGCCATCGATTTCTGCGTGGCCACCTCCCAGGGCTCGGACCGAATCATCAGGCTGGCCTTTGACTATGCGGCCAAGAACGGTATCGACAAGGTCAGTGTGGTCACCAAGGCCAACGTCATCAAGACCACGGACGGTAAGTTCCTCAACACCGCCGTTGAAGTGGCCAAGGACTACCCGGGGGTCAAGTGGGACGACTGGTTCATAGATATCATGACCGCGAAGCTCATTGATCCCTACCGCCGCAGCGACTTCAAGGTGATCGTCCTGCCCAACCTCTACGGCGACATACTCACGGACGAGGCCGCCCAGATACAGGGAGGCGTGGGCACTGCGGGCAGCGCTAACATAGGGAAGCGGTACGCCATGTTCGAGGCCATCCACGGCTCCGCCCCCCGAATGGTGGATGAGGGCAGGGCGCAGTATGCCGATCCATCCTCCATGATCAAGGCCACGGCCATGCTTCTCAATCACATAGGCTTCGTGGACAAGGCCAGAAGGTTGGAGATGGCCCTGGAGGTCTGCATCCAGTACGAGAAGAGGAAGGTCATGACGGGGCGTTCCAACGGTGCTACGGGAGACGAGTTCGCGCAGTACGTTCTGGACACCGTCAACGATCCCGACCTGGAGAGCAAGTGGAAGGGGTACCAGCGGAGCAGTTGATATCGTGGGATGGACCTCCCTGCTGCTGGGACTGTCCAGCCTCATAGTAGGCCTGGTGGTGGTCCTGATATCGATCCCCATGGCGAGAGGTAAGGTAGCTATGAACCACACCTACGGCGTCCGGCTGGCCAAGTCCTTCGAGAGCGAGGAGAACTGGGACCGGTTGAACCGCTACGGCGGGCGCCAGCTCATATTCGGGGGCATCGCCCTCATGCTCCTCGGCATCATTTTCTTCTTCCTGGACATGGACAGCAATCCGGATTACGTCATCCTGTTGGGATTGACCCCGCTCCTGCTCCTCATCCCCGCCCTGAGGATAGCATCATACGCGAAGAAGATGTGAGCCTGCCCGCCTCCCTGCTCGAGGATCAGCGGGAGCGGCGGGGGAGGAACCTCCCCGTGCACGCTCTGTACCTCTCGTACTCAGTACCGAAGGCTAGGGGAGAGCTCAGCATCTCCTCCTCGATGTAGGTCCGGCGGAGAGCGATCATAGATGCGATGATGGTCAGGAGAAGGCAGGGGATGCTGAGGAATGTAAGAGCCATGCCGAGCCCCACGATGATGTTGCCAGCGTACACGGGGTGGCGGACCCATCGGAACGGTCCCCGGGTCACCAGCTGCTGCTCCCGGGACACCAGGACCTGAGGGCGCATGGCCCTTCCCATGACCTGGGTCGACCACAGTATGATCATGCCGCTCGATGCCCATAGCACCACCCCCAGCCCCTGCACGAGGCCGGGAACTATCACCGGTAGCTTGGGGGTGAGGTAGAACAGGTCGGGTAGGAGAAGCACACCCAGGCTCCACAGATGGAGCGTCGCGACCACTGCGGGCCATGTCCAGCGCATGACCGGTCCCGGACTCCTGCTGGTAAGAACGTTATCTTCCCGCCGGAGGAAGCCGCTCCATATCGACAGCAACAAGGCCCCCACCATTGTACCCACCAGCATCACCAACGCGATGGCCTGTGCCGTCCCCTCGCTCCACACTCTAGGGTGTAACTCGAACAAGTTGATGAGGAAATGGCCTAACTGGTCCGGGTGACCCTGACACAAGTGCACACGCAAGACGCCCCTGGAGGATGCTTCTGGTACGGCCCATGGAGGTCCAGGTCCCAGTGTGGGCACGCTAAAGGCAAAATACTCCAATGACCTTGTTTTACACGCTTCGTTCCTGAGAGGCTTGGGATGATGAGGATAGGAATACTGGGCTGTGATGCGATCCGACATGAACTGGACATCGTCACCGCCGGCGATCCCGACGTGGTGTACAGAGAGTACCTGGAGTTCGGTCTTCACCTCCATCCGGTGGAACTGAGGAAGGTGATCCTGGAGAGGATCGAGGCCCTACCTGCCGAGGTGGACGTCCTGTTCCTGGGCTATGGACACTGCCAGGCGCTCCAAGGCCTGCCGTCCCAGGTCAAGGTCCCCGTCATCATGCTGGAGCATGAGGACTGCATCGCCACCCTCATGAGCACGGAGAGGTACCACCGCGAGAAGAACAACGGGGGCATCACCTGGTTCTACCCTGCGGGTTGGGCCGAAAAAGGGATGCCGGGATTGGTCCATTTGTTCCACCTGGACTGCCTGGAGCATGAGGGATATGAGCCCGAGTTCTTCCTCAGGATGATGCTGGATGGTTTCTCCCGCATCCTTTTCATCGATACCGGCATCGAATGCGTGGAGCAGTGCAGGAACAACTCTGAGCGGCTTGCGGTCGACCTTGGGCTGAGGCATGAGTCGACCTCCGGGTCGCTTCAGCTCATCAGGGAGGCCTGGGAACTGGTGAAGGCCAGAGGGCTGGAGATAGACAGGTCCAGGAAAGTCAGCTCAGACGATGGTCGACCGGAGACAAGGACCGGTCCCCTGTCCGATCAAGATCCTCCCACGTGAGCCTGCCATTGGCCCGCTCATTTCTCCGAGAGGTGCGTGGAGTAGTACCCCTCGGTGGGCACGAGGTCATGGTCATCGGACCTCCGGACCGGTCTGGTCTCTCCATGGTGCTTCTTGGCGTAAGGGTCCATCCTCTCTCCCGTGACCATGAACACTACTCTGTCACCGATATTGCAGGAGTGGTCGGCGATCCTCTCCAAGTACCTGGCCACCAGGATGTAGTGGATGCCCACCCCTATGTTGCGGGGGTCCTCCATCATATGGGTGAGGCTCTCCCGGAAAATGGAGTCCCACAGGCTGTCGATCTCGTCATCCCTGATGAACAGCCCCCTGGCCATGCCATCGTCCCGGTTCACGAAGGAGCCGATGGCGTCGTTGACCATGCCCATCACCAGCTCTGCCATCAGGGGGACGGCCACCAGCTTCTTCATCCTCTTCCCC
This sequence comes from Methanomassiliicoccus sp., assembly GCA_012719175.1. Lineage (NCBI taxonomy): Archaea > Methanobacteriati > Thermoplasmatota > Thermoplasmata > Methanomassiliicoccales > Methanomassiliicoccaceae > Methanomassiliicoccus > Methanomassiliicoccus sp. Next base: position 61,015 of record JAAYAX010000006.1, on the reverse strand, counting down.
CCCTCTCCGTTTCCGGCGAGCTCGGAGATGTCCTGGCCATAGCGGCCGATGCGGTTCAGATCGGTGATGATCTTCAGGCTGGTGGTGACCATCCTGAGGTCCCCGGCCACCGGCTGGTGCAGGGCGACTATCTCCACGCAGTGCTTCTCGATGGCCTGCTCGGTGAGGTAGATCTGATGGTCCAGCTCCTCGACCTTACTGCGGAGGTCCGCATCGTTCTCCAGGAAGGCCTGGACGCCCTTTTTGATCATCTCTCTGGCCAGGTCCCCCATGCGGATGATCTCCTGGTTCAGCGACCTCATCTCCTCATTGAACAGCATCCTGGTGGTCATTCAACCCATCCTCCCTGTAATGTATTGCTCGGTCAAGTCCTTTTCCGGCTTCTCGAACAGGTCCCTGGTACTCCCGTACTCGATGAGCTCGCCCAGATAGAAGAACGCTGTACAGTCGGCCACACGAGCGGCCTGCTGCATGTTGTGAGTGACTATGACCACGGTGTAGTCCTTCTTAAGGTCGATCAGTAGGTCCTCGATCTTGGCCGTGGCGATGGGGTCCAGTGCCGAGCACGGCTCATCGAAGAGTATGATCTCAGGCTCTATAGCCAATGTCCGGGCTATGCACAGCCTCTGCTGCTGCCCCCCAGAGAGATCGTAGGCGCTCTTGTTCAGCCTGTCCTTGACCTCCTCCCATAACGCCGCCCTCCTCAGGGACCTCTCCACGATCCGGTTCAGGTCCTCCTTTCTCCTGGTCCCGTGGATCCGGGGGGCGTAGGCGATATTCTCGAAGATGGTCTTGGGGAAGGGGTTGGGCTTCTGGAACACCATCCCTATCTTCTTCCGGATATCGGTGACATCGACCCTGGGGTCGTAGATATTGGTCCCATCCACATGCACGTCCCCGGTCACCCTGGCCGAGGGTATGAGGTCGTTCATGCGGTTGATGCAGCGGATGAACGTGCTCTTCCCGCAGCCTGAAGGGCCGATGATGGCCGTTATCTTGTTCTTCCCTATCTTCATACTTACGTCCTTCAGGGCATGAGCCTTGTCGAAGTGGACGTTGAGCTGATTTACTGTGATGTCTGTCACCTTGATCACCATCTGTATTTCTTACGGTATTTGTTGCGAAGCATGATCGCCACGAGGTTCATTCCCACGACCAGCATGAGCAGCACCAGAGCAGAGCCGAAGAGGTTCGGGCCTGTGAGCGCGATCCTGGTCTGGGTGGCCAGCGCGTAAATGTGATATGGCAGTGCTTGGAAGGCGGAGAACAGCGAGTCCGGCAGGTTAGGCATGTAGAACGCTGCACCCACCAGTATGATCGGCGCGGTCTCACCCGCCGCCCGAGAGAGGGACAGTATTACCCCTGTCAGGATGCCGGGCATGGCGTACGGCAGGATGTGGTGCCTGACCGTCTGCCACTTGGTGGCTCCCAGCGCCATCGACGCCTCCCTCAGCGAGGGAGGGATGGCGATAAGGGCCTCTCTGGTGGAAGCTATGATGATCGGCAGCACCAGTATGCTAAGCGTCAGACCGGCAGCGATGAGGCTCGCCCCCATGTCCAGCAGGAGCACGAAGAGACCCAGGCCAAGCAGGCCATACACTACCGAAGGCACCCCTGCAAGGTTGTGCACCACTACCCTCCACACCCCCTTCATGAACCTGTTCTTCTGGTACTCCACCAGATACACGGCTGAGAGGATGCCGATGGGGATGGAGATTATCAGCACCAGCACCATCAGGTAGATCGTACCCAGGATCTGGGGGAATATGCCTCCCTGGCTCATGCCCACCCGCGGGGCCTGGGTGAGGAACTCCCAGCTGATGGCGCCGATCCCGTAGAAGACCAGGTAGCCTATCAGGACCGCGATGGCCGCCACCACCATCCACCCGCTTATCCGGAACAGCCCGAAGTAGATGTTCTGCTTCAGCTTGCGGTTCATCGGTACGCCTCCGAGTAGCGGGCGGCGATGAGGTCCGCTATAAAGTTGATCACTAGGGTGAACAGGAACAGGATCATGCCGATGGCGAAGAGCACGTGGTAATGCAAGGAACCTCCCGCGACCTCGCCCACATCAATGGCGATGGCCGAGGTCATCGCCTGCACAGAGTCCAGGATGTTGGCTGTGATCTGCGGAGAGTTGCCGGTGCACATGAGCACCACCATGGTCTCCCCTACAGCCCTGCCTATGGAAAGGATTATGGCGGCCACGATCCCGGACAGGGCTGCGGGCAGGACGATGGCCCTCATGGTCTCCCAGCGGTTCGCTCCCAGGGCGTAGGACGCTTCCCGCAGGCTTCTGGGCACGGCGTTGATGGCATCCTCGGAGAGGCTCACCATGATGGGGATCATCATGATGGCCAGCATGATGGCGCCGTTGAGGGCGTTGGTGCCGCTGCCCACGCCGAATATGTCCCTTATGTAGGGGCTGAGGATGAGCAGACCGAACAATCCGTAGACCACGGAGGGTATGCCGGCGAGGACCTCGATCGCCGGCTTGAGGATGCCGCGCACCCGGGGGTGGGCGATCTCCGATATGTATATCGTGGTCCCGATCCCGATGGGGATGGCGATGAGAGAGGCCGCCAGGCTCACCAGCAGCGTCCCCAGGACCAGAGGCACGATGCCGTATATGTCCGAGCTGGGACGCCAGATCTCGCCGGTCAAAAAGTTCCAGAGGTCGGTCACCTCATTGTTGCCAAAGTTGATGAACGAAGGAAGAGCGTTGGAGACTAGAGTATAGAATACCAGGATCAGCACGAAGAAGGATATCCCGGCAATGATAAGGAGAGTGAAATGAGTGATAAGGTCCATCTTGACCGAACGTGGCTTGTTGAGGAGGCCCCTAAGGGCTGAGGTCATCCCCCTAAGGCCGCCGTTCCTACTCTTGACAGGTTGGTTCTGCAAATTATTCACCTAACTAAGGAATGAATGTAAAGAAAGCCCCTTGGACACTAGGTCCAAGGGTATTGGGCATCAGCCCAGTTTGGAGATCATCTCCTGCTGCACATCGTTGGGGAGAGGGTAGAAGCCTGCATCGGTAACGATCTTCTGACCTCCCTCGGTCGATAGGACATACGCCATCCAGTCCTTCACGGCGCCCGTGGGGACCCCGTTGGTGTACAGGAACAGGTACCTGGCCAGGGAATAGCTCTGGTTCAGGACGGCGCTCTCGTCCAGCGCGTTATAGGCGGTCGAGGTGTCGTTCTTCTGGATGCTCAGGACGTCCACGGAGCTCCCGCCCTGCTTGGCGTACCCAACACCCACGTAGCCGATGGCCCCGGGGTCCTGCTCCACCTGGGACAGGATCTGCTGATTTCCGGTCTGCTGCTTCATGGCTGCAGAGTACTCAGAAGCTCCCGTCTTACCCTTCTTGAGGACGACCTCTTCGAAGAACTGATAGGTGCCTGAGGTCGGCTGGCGGCCGTACAGGACTATGGTCAGGTCGGGACCGCCCACCTGGTTCCAGTTGGTGTACGTTCCATTGTATATGCTGGCCAGCTGGTCCAGGGTCAGGGTGGTCACGGTGTTCTCGCTATTAGTGATGATGGCTATGCCGTCAATGGCCACCTTGAACTCTAATGCGTTCACACCTTGGGCAATGGCGTTCTGCGCCTCGGCAGCGGTCATAGCCCTGGAGGCCTGCGCCACATCGGTCTCGTTCTGTATCAGCTTGGTGATGCCGACCCCGCTCCCGCCTCCGGTGATGGAAACGGAGGCTGTGGTGCTGTCAGCGTTGAAGTCCTCAGCGCACATCTGCATCAGCTCCAACATGGTGTCCGAGCCTATCTCGGTAACAGGGGTCTTTTTCTGGGCGTTGTTGTTCGAGCCGAGGCCGACGGCAAGCCCAGCGATGACGACGACCGCTATCACGGCGATCGCTGCATACATGATCTTCTTATCCATTTTTTTCCCTCAATGAGACAAGCTGGGTTGCCAAGTTCAGGCATCACCATCCGGGTGATGGCTTTCGACTGGCTGCCCATGTTCATCCATTTCCTCGCTTGAACTCACAATCGCCGATTCACATAACCAAAGTATAATCCTATGCAAAATAGAATATAGTTGTATATGTTTGTGAATGTATGACAATATACTATACATATTGTATATACAAAGATTATTTGGGAGAAATAGTATGGTCGCCAAGCGAATGGAGTCCAGAAAAGTGCAGAAGACCGGTTTATCCACGTTGACCGTGTCCCTGCCGAAGGAATGGGTCTCTACGATTAACCTGAAGCCCGGGGACCAGGTGGACCTGGAGATAATGCCCGATGGCTCCCTTCGTGTAGGTCCCAAGGAGCACAAGAAGAGAGAACCGCTTAGAAAGCTGATACAGTTAGAAAGCGATGACTCCACCGATCACCTGGTGAGGAAGCTCATAGGCGTTTACCTCGCAGGATTCACCATCATTGAGGTTCGCTCCAAGGAGCGCATGGACCTGGAGATAAAGAGGGCGGCCAGGGACTTCGCCCGTATGGTCATAGGGCCAGAGGTGATAGAGGAAACTGCCAACTCCATCGTCCTTCACGACCTCTCCGACCCCGTGGAACTGCCACAGAGGAAGTGCGTTCGCAGGATGCACCTAATCGTTGATACCATGCACCGTGACGCCATGATCGCCTATACCCAGGGGGACCGTGAGCTGGCCAACGATGTGATCGAGCGCGATCAGGACGTCGACAGGCTGTATTGGATGACATATAAACAGTATAATCTGATCCAGAAGGACCGCAGCCTCGCAGAGAGAGTGGGAGTGGACATCCATGAGAGCATGAGCCTCATGATGTTGGCCCGCCTCATCGAGAGAATAGGGGACCATGCTGAGAAGATAGCAAAGCATGCTCTGAACCTCAGTAAGAAGGGCGCATCCACGGAAATGGGCGCCATCGAGAAGATAAGCCAGGAGGCGTTAGTTATGCTCACCAAGGCCATGGAGTCCTACTTCCTCCGGGACATCGGCAGCGCCAACGATATTATCGACAGAGGCGATAACCTGGCCCATAAGGCCGAGGACCTTATACCTGAGCTGCAGTCCTACAATGGCAAAGGGGCGGTTTCCAACTCCTCGGTCCTGGACAGTGTCATCAGGACCATAATGTATGCGACCGACATCGCCGAGCTGGCGATCAACGAATCGATGCGCTCGTAGCAAAAATAAAGATTCAGGAAAGGGGTTTTCATTCGCTCTCGTCGAGCGCGAAGCCATTGTGCTTCTTGAGGTGCTCCGCCAGCCCGCCGTCCGAGAGGATCTTCATCATCACCGGGGGCAGGGGGCTGGCCTGGAGCGTCATGTTCTTGGAGACGTTCACCACAACTCCCTGCGCGATATCTATCTCCAAAACGTCACCCTCCTCGATCTGGGAGGTGTCCACCTCCACTACGGGCAGGCCGACATTGATGCAGTTGCGGTAGAAGATGCGCGCGAAGGACTTGGCAACGACCGCTCCGATGCCCGCGGCCTTCAGGACCAGCGGTGCCTGCTCCCTTGACGAGCCAGCTCCGAGGTTCTCGCCGGCGACCACAAAGTCGCCCTGCTCGATCTCGTTGTAGAAACCGGGGCGGATGTCCTCCATCACGTGCTTGGACAGCTCCTTCATGTCCAGGGTCTTGAACTTGTACTTACCGGAGATGACGTAGTCGGTGTTGAGGTTGTCCCCGAATGTATGGGCCCTTCCATTCATCGTGCTCATTTCTGCACCTCCCTGATGTCTGCGATGTGTCCGAGCATGGCCGAGTAAGCGGCGGTGGCGGGGCTGCTGAGGTAGATCTCCGCCTTGGTGTTGCCCATGCGGCCCTTGAAGTTGCGGTTGGCGGTGGAGAGAACGGTCTCCGCGTCCGAGGGCACGCCGTTGCACGTACCCACGCAAGGTCCGCAGGAGGGGGCGATAACGGTGGCGCCGGCCCTCACGAGCCTGTCGATGTAGCCCTCCCTCATGGCGTCCAGAAGCACGTTCCGGGACGCCGGGGCGACGATGAGGCGTACCCCCCGGGCGACCTTCTTTCCGGCCAGGATCTCGGATGCTATCCTGAGGTCCTCCAGCCGGCCGTTGGTGCAGGTCCCGATGTATACCTGGTCCAGCTCCGTTCCAGTCACCTGGGAGACGTCCACGACATTGTCCACCTCATGGGGCTTGGCCACCTGAGGCGGCAGGTCAGAGAGGTCCTCGCGGATCACGCGCTCGTAAATGGCCGAACCAGAGGCCTCCACACCTTTGAAGGGGGCGTTGGTCCTCTGACGGACGTACTCGCGTACACGGCCGTCGCAGGGCATGAGGCCGACCTTGGCCCCGACCTCCACGACCATGTTGGAGATGGTCATCCGGGCATCCACGGACAGGGAGTCGATGACCGTCCCGTAGATCTCCAGGGCCTTGTAGGTGGCTCCCCGAGAGGTGAGGGTCTTGCACATATGCAGGATGACATCCTTGGAGTGGGTACCCTCAGGCAAGATGCCGTCATAGACGAACTTGATGGTGCTGGGCACCCGGAACCACGTCTTGCCGGTGACCAGAGCGGCCGCCAGGTCGGTGGAGCCTACTCCGGTGGCGAACACGTTCAACGCGCCATAGGTGCAGGTGTGGGAGTCGCCGCCGATGACCACGTTGCCGGGGAGCACGTGCCCCTTCTCGGGGAGGAGCTGATGGCATACCCCTTCCCCCACATCATAGATGATGGAACCCTGGTCGTTGGCGAAATCCCTCATCTCCTTATGGATGTTGGACACCGACTCCATGGGCGAGGGGGAGTTATGATCGATGACGATGGCGTACTTCTTGGGGTTGGCGACGGCCTTGGCGGCCATCTGCTTGAACGCCTTGATGGTCAATCCTGTGGTCCCGTCCTGGGACATCATGAAATCGACCGGCACTATGCATATGTCTCCGGCGCGTACCTCCTTACCGGCATGCGCGGATAGGATCTTCTCGGAAATGGTTCCCATATTATCTCACCTTTTTTTCATTGGCCGGGGTTCGTCCCCTCCTTGTAATCTTGATATATGTACAGCAGTTCGTTCTCGGACAGGGAGCGCTTCAGGGAGACCGACGTAGCACGCACCACCTCTAGTATGGCTGCGGCGGAGTTGTCATCCAGCTCGATGCCCCTGGTCTCCAGGATCTGCTTTATGGTGCTCCTTCCGGAGTGCTTGCCCACTATGATCTTACGGGTCATGCCCACCTCCTCCGGGGAGTACGGCTCGTAGTTGGACAGGTACTTCATGACCCCATCGGTATGAATGCCCGCCTCGTGGGCGAAGCAGTTCTGTCCCACGATGGGCTTCCATGCGGGGATCTCCCTGCTGGATGCCCGGGCAACGTACTCGGATATCTCCCGGAGACGTTTGGTATCGATACCAGTATCGATTCCCAGGAGGTGCTTTGAGGCCATAACGACCTCCTCCAGGGGAGAGTTGCCGGTCCTCTCTCCGATGCCCATGACAGTGGTGCTCAGGAAAGTAGCGCCGGCCTGCACACCGGAGATGGCATTGGCTGTGGCCATCCCGAAATCGTTGTGGGTGTGCATCTCAATAGGGATGTTGACCTTTTCCATGATGTTCAGGATAGCGTCGTAGGTCACCGACGGAGTAAGGATGCCCAAGGTATCACAGTAGCGGACCCTGTCAGCACCCGCTTCCTTGGCAGTGCGGGCGAACTCCAGCATGAACTCCGGATCGGCGCGGGAGGCGTCCTCGGCATTTACAGATATGTACATGCCGTGAGCGGCAGCGTACTCCACCGACTCCACTATCCTCTCCAGGACCCATTCCCGGCTCTTCATCAGCTTATGCTCGATATGGATGTCAGATGAGGACATGGATATGGCCACGGAGTCCACGTCACAGTCGATGCTATTGGAGATATCCTCCTTGGAGGCCCGGTTCCATCCCAGGATGGAGGCGTCAAGTCCCAGATGGGCTATGCGCTTGATGGCGGCCTTCTCATCGCCGCCCATCGCCGGTATGCCTGCCTCGATCTGCTGGACCCCGATCTCGTCCAGCAGCTTGGCTATGCGCACCTTCTCCAGGTTGGCGAATACGATGCCTGCCGCTTGCTCTCCATCCCTGAGGGTGGTGTCGCAGACCTTCAGCTTTCTCTTCGCCAACTTCGCGAGGACATTTCCTTTGTCCCTCATTTTTTCGTCTCCCATATCATTGCTCCAGCCCCGCACGCACAAGTACCAGCGGATACAGCAGGATCCTCGCTGCGAGCCCTACATAAGTATGTGTCAAGAGCGTTCGCCCACAGGTCAGGCAGATGGCCCGCTTCTCCCTTGTGAAACAACCGCATCCGAACATCAGCGTCCATTCTGTTCTACCCGTAATATAAAGGGTTAGGGCCTGGTATTCTCGTTATCATAGGTTTTGTACTTAAATTGTTTTGTATACTTTACACCGAAATCGTAGCCATGCTGCCCTCTTGATTAAGATATGAATCATTGAATGTACTTTGTGAATTACGGCGTTTTGGTTAGGAAGGTAGGCGGAAGCGCAGGAGGGCGGCGATGCCTCCGATGGACTCAAGCTTCTGTCCTGCCTCGAACCTTTCGCTGACGACGATGACCTTTCCCCGGGAGGCCTCCACTTGGGACATCAGGGGCCCTGACCTGTTCTGGCGGACGATGCTGTCTAGTATGAGCAACGTCTCCACCGCGCCCATCAACACGGCCCTCTCCACTTCGGCAGGGCCATAGGCCACCGGCCCATCCTTGGCGATCTCGGTGAGCACGTCCTCCACCACCTTGGTCTCCATGGCGGCACGGGAGCCTTGCACCACCTCTGTTCCCAGGCCCGCTTTCATGAGCTCGTGGACGCCGGGCATGCCTGCCTGCCCGGTATGGTAGACATGAGCGCCCCTGAATATGTCCGGTTCCCGCTCCTTCCCTAGTGTCACGAGGGCCTCCTTGGCGAACCCGGGGCCCAGTATCACGAGGGGCACCCCCGGTTGAGCGGCCTGCTTGACCTTCTCCACGATGTCCTCGTAATAGTTGCGGTCCTCCTTCTGTTCGTACATCTTGCCTGATGAGGGGGCGTAGATCCGTGCCACCTCTTGTATCCCGAACTGACGCGCTATGGCTATCACAGCCTCGTCGTTCTCCAGGGACACGAACAGTATCCTCGGCTTCCTGGAGTCCTCCACCGCCCTCTTGACCCTCTCCAGGATAGATGGTGACCAATCGGTCTTGCGCACCGTCAGGACGTCACCCTCAGCAAGGTTCAGGGTATGGTATGAACCTACGTCCTGGGGCCCCTCCACGATCACGCCGTGCACCCTCAGGCGGCTCTCCGATTCATGGAAATCCACGTTCTCGGTGCGTATGCCCAGGACCATTCGCTTTTTCTCTCCTCGCTCCGCGCGGAGCTTATCGGTCTTGGACTCGTCCCTACGGTAGGTGACGGAAATGACGATGTCCCCTGGCAGGATGATATTGTACAGATGCCAAAGGTCGTCGAGGGTCTCCACCTGGAACTTGATCTCCCCCGCCTGGCGGTCTTGATGGAGGACGCGCATCGGGAGATGCGATGATTTGAAGTTATTTTATGATATCCCTCAGGCCGGTGCCCATCTGGTGCTGGATATCGGAATAATGTCCCAACCTGATGCTACATTTCCCTGAGGCACCGCTCAAGGCAGGGTTATCTGCTCTGATGTCTACGTTCCAGAATCACGATGATATCGACAAATAATTGATCCCGCGGTAGACCTAGTGGGGAAGTAGATAATGATCTGCGGTCGGTGCAACAACGAAAATCCCGAGGACAATCTTTACTGTGGACGGTGTGGGAACACCTTGATCACCGGAAACGTGAACGGTTCGCTAATGCGGACGAGATTGGGCATCACGCTATTGATCTTGGGCTCTGGACTGTTGGTGTTATCTTTTCTTTTCTCCATCGCGTTCACTTACATGTTCAGTATCAGCAACATGGACTGGGACCTGTCGCCTGTGTACCCAGTGATGTTCCTCCTAAACATGTTCGGGCTCCTTGGAACGGTTCTCGTAATCCTGGGGACGACCACCTACCTGCGAGGGGGCAGGTTCGACGGAGATGGGAGGGGCATGGCCACCATCCTGCTGATGGGTGGCGCTGTGATCTGCATCATAGGGGTGATCATGGAGATCGCAATGAGTGTCTCTTATCTGTTCCAGGCCATGAGCATCGTCGACTCTCAGATAACGGCCATTGGTTCAGTGATCACGGAGCTTGGCATCGCACTGTTCCTCATCGGCCTCATCCTGTGGTTGTTGCGATCGAGGCAGGGCTTCGGTTCGGGATCGGGTGTGTCGTGATGAGCCTATGTCCTGAATTGGACAATGAAGGAGAGATCTGTCCGGCCATAGATGCCAAACCTTAAGTATAACACACCATTTCTGCAAAATCTCGATGGTAAATCAGTGCCACCTCATCCTCGAAAACGGGACCATAGCTGAGGGCACTGGCTTTGGTTTTGAGAGAACGGTGTACGGAGAGGTCGTCTTCAACACCGGCATGTGCGGCTACCAGGAAAGCCTCACAGACCCCTCCTACAAAGGCCAGATTCTTATCATGTCCCACCCCATAATAGGCAATTACGGAGTGAATGACAGGTTCTCGGAGTCCTCGGAGGTGCAGGTCCGGGGGTATGTGGTGAGGGAGGCGTGCGATCACCCCTCGATGACATACGGCAACGGAAGCCTGGACGATCTCCTGAAAAGGGACAGGGTGCCGGGCATCTCAGGACTGGACACGAGGTCTCTGATCATCGGAATACGGGAGAAGGGCGTCCTGAAAGGAGCCATCGCCTTCGAAGAGGACCCCGAGGAGGTCCTCGAAAAGGTGCGGCAGATGCCATATCCCTCAGAGTCGAACTTGGTGGCCGAGGCCAGCGTGAAGAAGGTCATCAAGTACGATAGGGTGGGCTCCAAGAGAGTGGGGCTCATCGATTGCGGGGTGAAGAACAATATCATCAGGGAGCTGAGGAAGAGGTTCGAGGTCGTCCAGGTGCCATATGACACCCCGGCCTCCGCGCTGCGGGACCTGGAGATAGACGGCCTGTTCCTCTCCAACGGTCCTGGGGACCCCGCCCATCCCGAGCTGCAGACGACGGTCGTGAAGACCATAAGGGACCTCAAGGAGGAGCTGCCCATCATGGGCATCTGCATGGGCAACCAGCTTCTGGCCCGGGCCTTCGGGGGGAGCACGTACAAGATGAAGTTCGGCCACAGGGGAGTGAACCAGCCAGTGAAGCATAATGGCCGCATCTACATCACCTCACAGAACCATGGCTACGTGGTGGACCCCGAGACCATCGACGGGTCCGGTCTGATCGTGGACCATGTGAACGTGAACGACGGAAGCGTGGATGGGATGAGGCATGAGGAGCTGCCCATCTTCGCGGTGCAGTACCACCCTGAGGCGTCGGCCGGTCCCCACGACACTACCTTCCTTTTCGATGAGTTCAAGAAGATCCTGGAGGAAAGGCGATGAAGCGAACAGACCTGAAGAAGATCATGGTCATCGGCTCTGGCCCCATAGTCATCGGACAGGCCGCCGAGTTCGACTTCTCCGGGTCCCAAGCATGCCGCTCGTTGCGGGAGGAAGGGTACACCACTGTGCTCGTCAACTCCAACCCCGCCACCATCCAGACGGACGTGGAGACGGCCGACGTGGTGTACATTGAACCGCTCAACGCGGAGACCGTCGCCCGCATTGCCGAGAAGGAGAATGTGGACGGCATACTCTCAGGCATGGGTGGTCAGACCGCCCTCAATATATGCTCTGAGCTAGCGGAGAACGGTACCCTGGACCGCCTGGGCATACAGCTGCTGGGGACGCAGCCCCATGCCATCGCCCTGTCCGAGGACCGGGAGCTCTTCCGGGAGATGATGCTCAAGATAGGAGAGCCCATCCCCAAGAGCAAGACGGTCCACAGTGTCGAGGAGGCCCTGGTCGCGGCCAAGGAGCTGGGACGCTACCCGGTCCTCATCCGTCCTGCTTACACCCTGGGGGGAACGGGAGGGGGGATCGCCTACAGCGAGGAGGAGCTCATCAACATCACTGGGCGCGGCCTCATATACTCCAGGATCCACCAGGTCCTCATAGAGGAATCGGTCCTGGGCTGGAAGGAGTTCGAGTACGAGGTAATGAGGGATGCCAAGGACAATTGCGTCATCATCTGCAACATGGAGAACCTGGACCCCATGGGCATCCACACCGGGGAGTCCATAGTCATCGCTCCTGCACAGACGCTCAGCGATGTGGACCATCAGCGGCTGCGGAACGCCACCATCAAGACCATCCGGGCCCTTCAGATAGAGGGCGGGTGCAACATCCAATTCGCCCTGGACCCCGATACCAAGGAGTACCGGGTCATCGAGGTGAACCCCAGAGTGTCCCGGTCATCGGCCCTGGCCTCCAAGGCCACGGGATATCCGATAGCGAGGGTGGCCGCCAAGATCGCTGTCGGCTATGACCTTGACGAGATACCCAACAGGATAACTGGTAAGACCTACGCGGCCTTCGAGCCGACCCTGGACTATGTGGTCCTGAAGATACCGAGGTGGCCCTTCGACAAGTTCCGCACCGTGGACCGGACCCTGGGCACCCAGATGAAGAGCACCGGGGAGGTCATGGCCATAGGGCGGACAATTGAGGAAGGGCTCCTGAAGGCCGTCCGGTCCCTGGAGATCGACCAGGAGTACCTGGAGCCCGGCAATTGGACCGACGAAGTGATGGTCAGAGAGCTGAACACCGCCACAGACCAGAGGCTGTTCGTCATCGCCGAGGCATTGAGGCGAGGCATGAGCGTCCAGCGGATCTCAGAGATCACGAAATGGGATGCGTTCTTCGTGCAGAAGGTCCAGAACATCCTGGACATGGAGGCCGATTTGAAGGGAGGAAGTGAACCCTCGGCAGCCGTTCTGAGGAAGGCCAAGCGTCTGGGGTTCTCCGATGAAGCCATAGCCAAGCTTGCCGGCCTCGATGCGGAGAGGGTCAGGGAGCTGCGGAAGGAAGTAAAGCTAATACCCACGTACAAGATGGTGGACACCTGTGCGGCGGAGTTCAAGGCGGAGACCCCTTATTTCTACTCTACCTATGAGACGGAGAACGAGGCCCGCCCGTCCGCCAATAAGAAGGTCATCATCGTCGGCGGAGGACCTATACGCATCGGCCAGGGGATCGAGTTCGACTACGCCTGCGTGCACGGGGTCATGGCCCTGCAGGAGGAGAACGTTGATGCCATCATCATCAACAACAACCCGGAGACGGTGTCCACCGACTATGACATATCGGACCGCCTGTACTTCGAGCCGCTGACCTTGGAGGACGTCCTGAACATCATCGAGAACGAGGATGCCGATGGCGTGATCCTCCAGTTCGGAGGTCAGACCGCGATCAACCTGGCCATGCCCCTGCTGAAGGCCCTCAGGGGAAAGAAGACCAGGGTCCTGGGTACATCCCCGGAGGATGTGGATGTGGCCGAGGACCGGAAACTGTTCTCGGCGCTGATGGACAGGCTAGGCATTTTGCAGCCGCGCTCCGGTACGGGCTACTCCTTCGACGAGGTCAAGGTCATCGCCGAGCAGATAGGATATCCGGTGCTGGTGCGCCCTTCGTACGTCATCGGAGGACGGGCCATGGAGATAGTCTACAGCGAGGATGAGCTGCGGACCTACGTGGCCACGGCGGTGAAGGTGTCCAAGAAGCACCCCATCCTCGTGGACAAGTACCTCTCCCATGCCATCGAGATAGATGTGGACATAGTCGCCGACGGAACGGACGTGTTCATCGGAGGGATACTGGAGCACGTAGAGGAGGCCGGGGTGCACTCCGGAGATGCCACCATGACCATGCCCCCCCAGACCCTGTCCCCGGAGATCATGGCGGAGATCATCAGCATCTCCGATAAGGTCGCAAGAGGCCTCAACGTCCGGGGACTTCTCAATCTTCAACTGGCCGTGAAAGAGGGGGAGGTATATATGATCGAGGCCAACCCTCGGGCCTCCAGGACCGTTCCCTTCGTGTCCAAGGCCATTGGGCGCCCCCTAGCCAAGATAGCCACCAAGGTCATGCTGGGCCGGACCCTGAAGGAGCTGGGTTGCGTGGGCGTCCCCCAGTTCAACCATGTCGCGGTGAAGGCGTCGGTATTCCCCTTCCTTAAGTTGCCAGGCGTGGACTCCATCCTCGGACCGGAGATGAGGTCCACTGGCGAGGTCATGGGCATCGATCGCAATTTCGACGCTGCCTGCTACAAGGCCCTCATCTCCGCGGGGCTCAAGCTCCCAGCGTCAGGCGGTGTGTACATCACCGTCAACGACGAGGACAAACCAAAAATATTGAGCATCGCCAGGGAGCTGCAGGAAATGGGCTTCCGCATATTCGCCACCAAGGGCACCTCGACCTACTTGCGTGAACAGAGGTTGCATACCACCACCGTGTACACCATCTCTCAGAACATGGACCCGGATGCCCTGGGTCTGATGCGCAACGGTGACATCAATCTCATCATCAACACTCCTAGCGAGGCCTCGGGTGCGCGCCGGGACGGCTTTATGATGAGGCGTCTGGCAGTGGAGCTGGAGATCCCCTTCTTGACAACGGTGCAGGCCGCCCACGCCGCCGTGGCGGCCATGAAGCGCTCCCGCCTTGGTCCGCTGGACGTCGTCGATATCGGCTCCTATCAGAAGAGCTGTTAAGGGTGCGATTGGATTCGGCTATCAAGGCAGGACCGGCATCCGGGAAGTAGAGCACCCGGTCGGTATGCTCGAACCTTCCCGGGGCGGCCAGGAGGTCCTGCCACAGAAGAGGTACCAATGGTCTTTGTAAAAAGGCCCATGCTGCTCGGGCCAAAGCTCACATCTAGTGAATGATGAGGCTCTTTACGCCCCGGCATATCTTGATACGTGGTATCAGCTCCGGCGGCACCTCGCTGCCAGTTATCACATAGAGCCTCGGTTCGTCCGTCAGCTCGGGGTCATCGACCATGGCCTGCCTCACGCTTATTCCCGCCTCTGCAATTACCCCGGTCACATCAGCGATAATGCCTGGTACGTGAGCATCCGTAGGGATGACCTCTATACAGCTCCATCCCATCAGAGGCGCGACCTCCTTGAGCATGGCGGTGGGGAGAAGAGCCGTGAAGACCCTCTTCAGTTCCTCCGTCGACTCTATGGTCTCCACGGCAGCCCTGACGATCCTCCTGTCCACGTTGATGGCCCGGGCCACCGCCACATCCCCTATCTCCACCTCCCCGGAATAGATACGTCCTTCCTTGACCCTCAGACCATTTGTCATCAGAAGTCTGGCAACCTTACCTTGTGAAGGATATCGTCCGAAGTACTTGGAGAGGGAATACCACATGGCCGGAACATCGTCGCTGGCGATAAAAGAGTTTGCTGAACATACATCATTTCCTACGGCCCCATTTCCCAAATGGCGTGGCATTATCATGAGGTCATGATTTTTAAATAGCTCAGAAAATGGTTTATACATGCTAGATATTGTCTAGCAAGCGAGGCATAATAATGTCAGGCAAGAGCATCCGCATGGAGCGGATCATAGATCGGAACTCTGGACGGGCCGTAGTGGTGCCCGTGGACCATGGCATCACCATGGGTCCGATCCAAGGGCTAGTGGACATGAAGGCCACCATCGACAGGGTGTCCCAGGGAGGGGCCACCGCTGTTGTCATGCACAAAGGGGTGGTACCTTATGGTCACCGGTCCTTCGGCCGGGACATAGGCCTCATAGTTCACCTTTCAGCGAGCACTTCCCTGTCTCCGGACCCCAACTCCAAGGTGATCGTCACGACGGTGGAGGAGGCCATCAAGATGGGAGCGGACGCCGTATCCATTCACGTCAACATCGGCGCCAGCACCGAACCTGAGATGCTGCATGACTTCGGCCAGGTGGCCAGGGAGTGCAATGAGTGGGGGATGCCCCTCATGGTGATGCTCTACCCCCGGGGCAAGGACATCAAGGACAACTTCGACGTGGACCTTCTGAAGCAGTGCGCCCGGGCGGGAATGGAGCTGGGGGCGGACATCGTCAAGACGTCCTACACGGGCGAGATCGACACCTTCCGGGAAGTGGTGAAGGGTGCTATCATCCCTGTTCTCATCGCGGGGGGACCGAAGATGGACTCCGACCGGGACCTTCTGCAGATGGTCAAGGACTCCGTCGAGGCGGGGGGCTCGGGCGTGAGCATCGGCAGGAACATATTCCAACACCGCAATGTGACGGGCATAACCAGGGCTGTCGCCGAGGTGGTATTGCACGATGCCTCTGTGGACGAGGCTCTGAAGCTACTAGAGTGATAGCATGGAGAAGCTCATTTGGGTACGGGCCGACGGCCCCGCGGACTACGAGGAGCGCAAGAAGTTGGTCTCATCGGCCCTGGAGGAGGGCATGGTCCACATCCTCCTGAGAGAGGGTGACCAGTCTCTCCAACGCCTAGGGAGGTTCGAGGCCATGATCATCAGTGGTCCCGACGTCCTTTCCGGCGAGGAGCGCATCGGCACCATTGTGGAGATATCGACGCCTGAGGACCTGCAGCGAGCGTACTCCCTGCGGGACCAGGTGAGATACTTGCTGATCTCCGCCCGCGACTGGAAGGTCATCCCCTTGGAGAACCTCATTGCGGAGTTCCAGGGCTCGCACACCCGGATACTGGTGGTGGCGACCGATCCACTGGAGGCCAAGCTCTACCTGGAGACCATGGAGAAAGGGGCTGACGGGGTGGTCATTGAGGTCGACGACCCTGGCTCTTTGTCCTCCTTCGCCGGCCTGGCCGACCAGGGGAAGGCGAGCGTTGAGCTGGTCCCTGCCACTGTCACCGCCATCCGGCCGCTTACACTGGGGGATAGGGTGTGTGTGGACACTTGCTCCCTGTTGAGGATAGGGGAGGGCATGCTGGTGGGGTCACAGTCCTCTTGCCTCTTCCTGATCGGGTCGGAGAGCGCGGAGAGCGAGTACGTGGCCGCCCGTCCGTTCCGGGTCAATGCCGGTGCGGTCCACTCCTACATCATGATGGCCAATGGGAGGACGAAGTATCTCTCCGAGGTCCGGGGAGGGGATGAGGTCCTGGCCGTGGACGACAAGGGGGAGACGAGAAAGGTGGTCGTGGGACGATCGAAGGTCGAACGACGGCCCCTTCTCTTGGTCGAGGTAGAGGAAAATGGAAAAAGGTATAGCACCATCCTCCAAAATGCGGAGACTATACGGCTGTGCGCTCCCGAGGAGCCAATCTCCGTTTCCGACCTCAGGGTCGGGCAGAAGGTGCTGGTCAGGCTGGAGGGGGGCGGAAGGCACTTCGGCCACAGCATCAAAGAGACGATCACGGAGATCTGATGCGGGTCTGTGTTTCCCTTGTTGAGGACGGAGTTAAGGAAGCGGTGGCTGCGGGGCTTATCGCACAGGCGAAGGGAGCTGACCTGCTGGAGGTCCGCTTCGATAAGATGCCCAAGCTCCCCGAGGACCTCTCCGCCTTCCGGAAGCTAACATCACCGCGCATCGCCACCCTGCGCACCGAAGGCCAGGGAGGCAGCTCCCAGCACCGAGATGAGGAGCGGCTGAGGTTCTTCCGCAGGGCCATCCGCATAGGGTTCGAGAACGTGGACATCGAGTTCGATTCCCCCATCGTTTACCGGCTTGGCCGCGAGCTCAGGTCCGTAGGTCTGATATGCTCCTTCCATGACTTCACGGGCACCCCGTCAACGTCCCGCATCATCGATGCGCTCGTGACCGCCGCCTCCAAAGGGGACCTGGCCAAGGTGGCTTACATGGTCAACAACATCAGCGACCTGAGGCGCTTGTTGGAAGCGGCCCGGATGTTCTCGGTCACCGGCAACAAATATATCCTCCTGGGAATGGGCGAGCTGGGCGAGATCACTCGGGTCATGAGCGGGGCCTTCGGGAGCGCCTTCACCTACGCATCCCTGGAGAAGGGAAAGGAGGCCGCGCCGGGGCAGATGGACCTGGACACGCTGAAGGCCCTAGGTGACAAACCCCTGATCACAGGAATCACTGGCTCCCCGTTGGGGCATTCGCTGTCACCTGCCATTCATAATGCTGCCTTCAGTTCACTCAACATTCCTGGAAAGTACCTCCCTTTCCCCGCCACAGCCGCGGAGCTACCGGACCTCATGCACCTGGTCCGCGAGCTGGGCATCAGGGGCTTGAACGTCACCATCCCTCACAAGGAGGCTGTGATGCGGCACCTGGACGATGTAGACCCTCTGGCCAAACGTGTAGGGGCTGTGAACACCATCGTCAACAAGAACGGCAGGCTACTTGGTATCAATACCGACGTTTCCGGTCTGGAGAAGGCACTGCTGGCAGCGGGCGCCGACCCCAAGGGGAAGGGTGCGCTGGTGATAGGGGCGGGGGGAGCGGCCCGGGCCTGCGGTCTCGTACTCGAGAGGCGGGGGGCGAACATATGGTTCACGAACCGGACCGCTTCCAGGGCGCAAGAGCTGGCCAAGGTCTTCTCCGGCCGCGTCGCCAGCCACGGGGATGTCGCTCGCATGACCTTTGACATAGTGATCAACTGCACACCGCTGGGGATGCAGGGCTTCCCTAATGAGCTGCCGGTGGACCCCCATGTCTTCAGGCCGGGCCAGTGGGCGGTAGACCTGATCTACAGCCCGCCCATCACCCGTTTCCTTGAGGAGGCGAACAAGCACGGGGCCAAAACACTCTCCGGCATGGAAATGTTAATCTATCAAGCCATGGATGCTTTTGAGACCTGGACAGGGCAAAGGCCTCCCTATGAGGTAATGGCCACGGGTGCGAGGACGGGATAACCATGAAGGGCAAGGGAATGAGCCATGGCGCCGCCACCATAGTCAATGCCATCGCTGGCGGGAAAGGTGCCGCATTCGGGCTGGACCTTAGGACCGAGGCCACAGTGGAGCTAACCACGGGCAATGGCATAGTCGTCACCATGGACGGGCTTCCGAGCGAGGCCACGTCCCTGGCGGAGCGATGTGTGCAGGGCGTCCTGGAGGCCAAGGGCGGCAATAGGAGCTACCATGCGGAGGTCAGGACAACCTCGCAGATACCCGTGTCCCGGGGATTGAAGAGCAGCAGCAGCGCCGCCAACGCCATCGTCCTGGCCACCCTGGACGCGCTGGGCGAGACCATGGACCGGCTGGATGCTATACGGATAGGTACCAAGGCGGCATTGGATGCCGGCGTGTCCATCACCGGCGCCTTCGATGATGCCTGCGCCTGTGCCATGGGCGGGGTGGTGCTGACCGACAACAGGTCCGAGAGGGTCCTGTACCGTTCCCGGATGCCTGATTACATCAAGGCTGTCGTCCACGTTCCTGATGGGCAGATACGCAAGAGCGACCTGCCGAGGAAAAGGATATCGGCCGTCAGGGGCCTCGTGGACCTGGCCTTCAAGCAAGCGCAGGAAGGGGATCATTACCGGGCGCTCACCCTGAACGGGATGTGCTATTCCACCGCTCTCGGCCTGGACCAGGAGATCGCGTTGCAGGCCCTTCAGAACGGGGCCTTGGCGGCAGGCCTTACGGGAACGGGACCGGCCACGGTGATGCTCGTGGTCGAAGACAAGGTCCATGAGTTCATGGGGTCCATGAAGGAGTACCAGCTCCGAGTGGTGGACGTGTTCAACGGGGAGGGTACGGAGTGAAGCTCATCGTAAAGCCGTCCGCCCTCCAGGGGACACTGTCGTCCACCCCCTCCAAGAGCCACACCCACCGGGCACTGGTGCTCGCCGGTCTAGCTAATGGGGAGACGAGGCTGCGTCGCCCCCTCATAGGAGGCGATACCCAGGCCACCGTCAGGGGGATGGAGCAGTTCGGGGCCTCGTTCCGGGCGGAGGACGACGACCGCATCGTGCGGGGCGGACGCCTGAGGGCACCGGCCTCGGCCATCGATTGCGCCAATTCGGGAACGACCATAAGGCTGCTCGCGGGAATTGCCTCACTGCTTCCGTACAGCGTGACCCTCACCGGGGACGCCTCCTTGCAGCAGAGACCCATGAAGCCCCTGATCAGTGCCCTGACGGAGATGGGCGTTCACGCCTCCTCCCAGAACAACGGCTGCCCCCCTCTCATCATTCGTGGTCCCAACAAGGGCCGCTGGACACACATCAAGGGAGACATCAGCTCGCAGTTCATCTCCTCCCTGCTGATCTCCTCGGCCCTGAAGGAGCTGGACACGGAGATAGTGATCACCACGCCCCTGAAGTCACGGCCTTACGTGCAGATCACGCGGGACATGATGTCCCATTTTGGCGCCACCACCGCCGAGACCAAGAACGGCTATCGTGTGATGGGCGGCCAGCGTTACCGCCCCCGGGACTACACCATCCCTGGCGACTACTCCTCGGCCTCGTTCCCCCTGGTGGCGGGGGCACTGGCGGGGAAGGTCACGGTGACGGGTCTTGACCCCCAGGACCAGCAGGGGG
Organism: Methanomassiliicoccus sp.; assembly: GCA_012719175.1. Taxonomy (NCBI): domain Archaea; kingdom Methanobacteriati; phylum Thermoplasmatota; class Thermoplasmata; order Methanomassiliicoccales; family Methanomassiliicoccaceae; genus Methanomassiliicoccus; species Methanomassiliicoccus sp. The sequence continues at coordinate 40,601 of JAAYAX010000006.1, read as the reverse complement.
ACCGTAGCATCCTCGACGTGCTTGCGAGGTTCGGGGCATCGGTCACCCGGGGTGGGGAGAGCGTCACCGTGGGAAAGGGCGATCTCCATGGCACGGAGGTAGACCTGGGAGACTCGCCGGACGCGTTCCCTATCCTTGCCGTTCTGGCCACGCAGGCGCGGGGAGAGAGCGCGCTGACCAATGCCGAGCACCTGCGTTTCAAGGAGAGCGACCGCATCGCCACCACGGTCAGCTTCCTCAAGGCCATGGGCGCGGACATCGAGGAGCGGAAGGATGGCTGTGTCGTGAGAGGACCCACCCGCCTCAAGGGCAGGTCCATCGACCCCTCTGGAGACCACCGCATCCTCATGGCCGCTGCCGTGGCGGGGTTGGTCGCCGAGGGCACTACCACCATCTCCCACGGGGATAGTTACGCCATCTCCTACCCCCGGTTCCCCGAGGACCTGAGAGCGTTGGGGGCCAATGTAGAGGTGGTCAACTGAACACCATCGGCACCATGCTGAGGCTCACCATCTTCGGCTCCAGCCACGGCCCCGGCATTGGTTGCGTGTTGGACGGGGTGCCGGCGGGGATCGATGTGGACCGGGACTATCTACAGAGGGAGCTGGAGCTGCGCCGCCCGTCCGGAGCATTGGGAACGCCGCGGGCGGAGGAGGACCGCGTGGAGATACTCGCGGGCGTGGTGGACGATAGGTCCACGGGCGCGCCCGTGGTGCTGTTCATCGCCAACAAGGACACCGACTCCTCGAAGTACGACAAGTTCCGGGCGATGCCCCGCCCAGGCCATGCCGACCTCACGGCCCTCCGGAAGTATGGTGAAACGGTCGACCTCCGGGGGGGCGGCCAGTTCTCCGGCCGGATGACGGCCCCGTTGGTGGCCGCGGGCGCCGTGGCCAAGGAGATGCTCCGAGGATTGAACGTCCAGATCGCGGCCTACACCCAGCGCCTGGGCGGCGTGGAGGACGATCAGGAGAGGACCTTCAAGGAAGTGAAGCGGCAGGCCAAGGAGAACCCGGTGCGCTCCGCCGATCCCGCCCTGGCCTTGGACATGATCCATGAGATCATGGAGGCGAAGCACGAAGGGGACAGTGTGGGAGGCATCGTCCGCTGCCTTGCCGTCGGTCTCCCCATGGGCGTAGGGGAGCCTTTCTTCGATTCCCTGGAAGGGGAGATAGCGAAGATGATGTTCTCCATCCCTGGGGTGAAGGGCATCGAGTTCGGGGCCGGCTTCCGGGCCGCATCCATGAGGGGTTCGGAGCACAACGACTCCTTCCAGGTGGTGGACGGCGAGGTGAGCACCATCACCAATAACGCCGGAGGTGTGCTCGGGGGCCTGTCCAACGGCATGCCCTTGGACATCAAGGTGGCGTTCAAGCCCACGGCCTCCATAGCTATCGAGCAACGGACGATCGACCTTGACAGGATGGAGGACACCACCATCAAGGTCGAGGGGAGGCACGACCCGTGCATCGTCCCCCGGGCCGTAGTAGTGGTGGAGGCGGCCACGGCATTGGTCCTGGCCGATCTATGCCTGAGAGGTGATTTCATTGCGTGAGAGCATAGAAGACATTAGAAAGCGCATCGAGAAGATCGATCGCGAGATCCTTCGCATGATGGCCAACCGTACGGCGGCAGCTGTGGAGATGGGTAAGATGAAGGCCAACGACTCCTTGCCCCTCCGCGCACCCCAGGTTGAGGAGAAGGTCATCGAACGTTACATGGTCAGAGCGAAGGAGTTCGGGATGTCTGCCGATTCCGCCCGCCACATCGCGGAACTGCTCATAGTCGAGTCCATCGAGCAGCAGGGACGTATACCCAGACCACAGCAATCTAAGAGGTTCCTGATCGTCGGCGGCAACGGTCGAATGGGCGGCTGGCTATGCCGGTTCTTCGCCTCCCGGGGCCACAAGATCAGGATCTTCGACAAGGGGGAGAACGCCCGGTTCCCTGTCGAGAAGGACCTCAAGAAGGGTGTGAGAGACGCTGAGGTCATAGTGCTGGCCACCCCCATCTCACAGACGGCGGAGGTGCTCAAGGAGGTGCTGTCATACGACCCCAAGGGGCTGGTCTTCGATATTGCGTCCATCAAGGCGCCGTCCATACCCGTGCTGCGTGAAGCCGCGGCTAGGGGTGCCAAGGTGTGCTCCCTGCACCCCATGTTCGGGCCCGAGGCCCCCTCCATCATAAATCGCAATGTGGTCATGTGCAACTGCGGTTCCATCGAGGCCTTGGACCTGGCCAGACCACTGGTGGACGGGTCCAACGTCATCGAGCTGGACGTGGAGGAGCACGACTCACTGATGGCGTACGTGCTGGGCCTGAGCCATGCGGTCAACATCGCCTTCTTCGAGGCGCTTCGCCAGAGCGGCAGAGGGTACAAGGACCTGGACCGCGCCGGTTCCACCACATTCCACCGGCAGGTGGGGATCTCAAGGGACGTGGCATCGGAGAATGCTCAACTTTACTATGAGATCCAACATCTCAACCCGCACAATATAGAAGCTCTCGCTTACCTGCAGCGCGCCCTCGACGACCTCCGGGAGGCGGGGGTCAAGGGGGACCGAGAGGCGTTCGAGAGGATGATGACAGAGGGCAGTGAATATTTCGGAGGCAACTGAATGGCTAAGATAAAGGTCGCGGTTCTGGGAGCAACGGGGATGATAGGGCAGAGGTTCGTGCAGCTTCTGGAGGACCACCCTATGTTCGAGATCGGGGGGCTGTACGCCTCGGAGAGGTCCGAGGGCAAGAGGCTGGGCGACACCCTCAAGGTAAAAGACCATGAGTTCGGGGAGGACATCCTGGACATGAGGATCGAGCAGCTGATAGTCCCCAATATCGCCCGTGACTGCAGGGTGGCGTTCTCCGGGCTGCCGTCCGATATCGCCGGGCCGTTCGAGAGCCAGCTCGCAGGGTCCGGGGTCGCAGTATTCTCCAACGCGGCGAACCACCGAATGGAGGGGAACGTCCCGCTGCTCATACCGGAGTGCAACACACCTCACCTGGATATGGTGAAGAAACAGGCCACTTTCAAGGATGGGGGCTTCATCGTCACCAACGCCAACTGCTCCACCACCGGCATAGCTGTGCCGCTTAAGGCGGTGGACAGATCGTTCGGACTGGAGTTCGTGTGCGCCTCCACCTATCAGGCCGTTTCCGGCGCCGGTTACCCAGGGGTACCTTCCCTGGACATCCTTGGGAACGTGGTCCCGTACATCAAGAACGAGGAGGAGAAGATGGAGATGGAGCTGGCCAAGATACTGGGCTCGCTCAGCAAGGGCAAGTTCGTCGACCATCCCGTGGAGGTCCTAGCCTCCTGCGTCAGGGTGCCGGTGGAGGACGGGCACCTGGAATCCGTCACCTTGCGCACCGAGGAGGATGCTACCGTGGAAGAGATGATCAAGACCTTATCATCATTCAAGGCCGAGCCCCAACGCCTGAAGCTCCCCACCGCGCCCATCAGGCCGGTCATCGTGCGCAAGGAGGCGGACCGTCCCCAACCAGTGTATGATGTGAACGCCGGGGAGCCGGAGAGGGCGCGTGGCATGGGCACGGTCGTGGGAAGAGTAAGGAAGAAGGGTAACTTTTTCAAGATGTTCGTCCTGTCCCACAATACCATCCGGGGAGGCGCGGGGGGCTCGGTCCTCAACGCCGAACTGGCAAACGCCAAGAAGCTCCTATAAAGGTGATTCCGTGAAGAGAACGTACGAAGAGATCAACGCGAAGATCGAGAAGGGCGATGCTGTCGTCATGACGGCAGAGGAGGCCATCCAACTGGTGGAGAGCCAGGGACTGGAGAAGGCCACCAAGGAGGTGGACGTTGTAACAACGGGTACCTTCGGCGCTATGTGTTCCTCGGGAGCGTTCATCAACTTCGGTCACTCGGAGCCACCCATCAAGATGCAGAAGGTATGGCTGAACGAAGTGCCTGCCTACACGGGCCTGGCGGCGGTGGATGCATATATCGGAGCCACCGAGCTGCGTGAGGGGGACGGCATGGAGTACGGCGGAGCCCATGTGATAGAATCCCTGGTCAAAGGGGAAGCGGTCCACCTCCGGGCATCGGCGTACGGTACCGACTGCTACCCTCGTCGGGACATTGATACCTACATCTCGCTGAAGTCGGTGAACCAGGCATACATGTTCAACCCCCGCAACGCCTATCAGAACTACGGGGTGGCCACCAACTCATCGGAGAAGGCTTTGTTCACCTACATGGGGAAGCTGCTGCCCCACTACGGCAACGCGACCTACTGCAGCGCAGGCCAGCTCTCCCCCTTGCTCAAGGACCCTAAGCTACGGACCATAGGCATAGGCACCAGGATATTCCTCGGAGGGGGTATAGGCTATGTGGCCTGGGAGGGCACGCAGTACAAGACCGGCGTGCCCGAGAGGAACGGAGTGCCCTCGTCCGCGGGACGCAACCTGGCGGTCATCGGAGACCTGAGGGGCATGAGCGACGAGTTCCTGCGGGCCCTCAACTTCCACGGTTACGGTCCCAGCCTGGGAGTCGGCATCGGGGTGCCCATCCCCATATTGGACGAGGACCTCATGAGAACGGCCAGTGTACGTGATGATCAGATCTACGCCCCGGTCCTGGACTATGCCATACAGTCCCGGAACCGCAAGCCGATGATCGAGGTGAGCTACGCCCAGCTGCGCAGTGGTACGGTGGATCTGTTCGGGAAGAAGGTCAAGACCTCCTCCCTGTCATCGTACTTTAAGGCCCGCATGATCGCCGAACGCCTCAAGTCCATGATCATGAAGAACGAGTTCCAGCTCACGGAGCCGGTAGTCCCCCTGCCCGCGAGCAGAGAGCAAAGACCGTTGGACGTGTGCTCGAAGGAGGAGGTGCTGTAGATGGCCAAACGTAAGTTCAACCTGTATTTCCGCCCCGAACTGGTCAATGAGCCCATCACCTATGTCCTGGTCAAGGACTTCGACCTGCGGTTCAATATCCTCAGGGCAGAGGTGGTGGAACAGGGAGGACAGCTGCTGATAGAGGTCGACGGTAAGCCTGCTCAGATCACCAAGGGCGTGGCCTATCTGCAGTCCATGGGCGTAACGGTCAAGGAGCTTAACGAGTTCGTCACCAAGGACGAGTCCCGATGCACCAACTGCGGGATGTGCGTTTCCATATGTCCGGCGGACGCCATAGAGATGGACCGTAAGGACTGGACCGTAAAGTTCCATCTGGAAAAGTGCATCGCGTGCGGCCTGTGCGTCAGCTCCTGCCCACCCTTGGCGATGAAGCTCCAGGCATGACCAGGAAGCACTTCGAGGTCCGCGAGACCGCGGTGACCATCATAGCAGAGGATGAGTTCCTCCCGATCGCCGAGAGGTCGATATTCCGATCCCGGGAGGCCGTGGAGAGGTACATCGAGGAGGACCCCTTCTTCCAGGTCACCCTGGAGCCCTACCCTTGCCCTCCTCATGCCCCAGAAATAGTGCACAGGATGTGCGATGCGGCCTTGGCGGCGGGAGTGGGTCCAATGGCCGGTGTGGCCGGGGCCATAGCAGAGAGGGCGGTCCTGGACATGCGGACGGCAGGAGCGTCATATGCGATCGTGGACAATGGCGGGGACATCGCCCTGCTCATCGACCGGGAAACGGGAGTGGGATGGTACGCTGGTCCGTCGGTCAAAGGTCTGGGCTTCGCCTGCCCTCCCCGCAACGGGGTCTTCGGGATATGCACCTCGTCTGCCACTGTCGGCCCCTCCATCTCCTTCGGTGTCTCCGATGCCGCCACCGTGGTCTCCTCCAACGTCATCTTGGCAGACACCTGCGCCACCCTGCTGGGTAACCTGCTGACCTCCGAGGATGATGAGGTCATAAGGCACGCCCTGGACATTGTCTGCTCCATTCCGGGCGTGGAAGGGGCCGCCGCCGTGGTGGGGGGAAAGATGGCCATGAAGGGGAAGCTGCCCCCCCTGACCAGGACCGGCATTTCTTTGGAGAAGGTGACAAAAGTAGAGCACCTTCCAGTCGACAAGATTTAAGTTCCATCATAATGAATGCGCAGGCACAATATCAGAATTGATTCTGAAATATATTATTTTAATAATAATAGTAATGTTTCTTTGTCCGTTCCACCGTGCATATTATTCGAGCCATATACGTAGATGATGAACCCGCCCTTCTAGAGGTGACAAAAGTCTTCTTGGAGATGGACGGCGACATCGAGATCTTGGCCTTGGATAGCGGCAGAAAGGCCCTACCTCTCATCCTTAAAGGAGGTTACGATGTGATCGTTTCGGACTATCAGATGCCCGAGATGAGCGGCATCGACCTCCTTAAGGCCTTGAAGAACAAGGGCAATGACGTTCCCTTTATCCTTTTCACCGGCAAGGGCCGTGAGGAGGTCGCCATGGAGGCGATCAACAACGGTGCCGATTTCTACATCCAGAAGGGAGGTAATCCCTCGGTGCAGTTCCAGGAGCTGAAGAACGCCATCTTCAAGCTCGCGCAGAAAAGGGCAACAGAGATCATGCTGCGGGAGAGAGAGGAGAAGCTCCGCCTGCTGACCGACAACATGACGGACATTGTCTTCGAGATCGATACCAAGGGCAATGTGAAATACGTTTGTCCATCTGTAAAAGCGATCTTGGGGCATGATGCTGCCTCTTTGATTGGAAAGAACGCCCTGGTATGGGTCCACACAGAGGATCGGGAGATGGTGAGGCAGCAGTTCATGAGAATTGCTTCTGGAGAATGCGAGAATAGAGCCAAGATCGTATGCCGCTTTATGATAGCGAGCAATAAGTATCTCTGGCTGGAGACCATAGGAAAGGCCATTCGCGGGAAGGACGGACTGCCCACCGGCTTCGTATTGAGCTCCAGGGATGTCACCGATAGGATTGAGGCCGAGGCGGCCCGCCTGGACTCCGAAAGGAAGTACCAGAACATCATAGACAACGCCAATGATGAGTTCCTTATCGTCGATCAGGGAGGTAAGATACTGGAGGCCAACAAGGTCGCCAGCCGGTTGCTTGGTTTCTCCCATAAGGAACTGATCGGCATGGACATCAAAGCTGTCGAAACAGGCAGCAAGAGCGATCGTTCGTTGCAGGTCCAGACCCAATCCATGAAGGAGAACGTCTCCATCGTGGAGACATGCCACCTCGCTAAGGATGGGAGAACCATTCCTGTGGAGGTCTCGTGCACCCCCATTAACCTAGCGGGCCAGCCCGCGAACTTACTGATAGTGAGAAACATATCGGAGCGTAAGGAAGTGGAGCGGCAGCTGCGTAATTCAGAGAGGTTGCTGAACCAAACGCAGAGGGCCGCCCAGATCGGAGGCTATTACCTCGACCTTGTGAACGGGACCGCCAGTTGGACCGAGGAGGCCTACCGCCTTTGTGGGCTAGACCCGTTCAAGGTGGGGCAGGAGGACGACAACTACATGAAGCTCGGGCTCCCCTGGGGCCGCGAGACGTTCTCGGAAGCATGGTGGACCATACCCGACCGCAACACCGAGTTCGATTTCGTGTACATGCTGGTCGTCCCCAACTCCGGACTCCGCCATCTGCGCAACCGCGGCCGCCTGGAGCTGGACGATGAGGGCAACGTCAAGGGCATCTTCGGTACGATAATGGATGTCACCTACCTTAGGGCGACGGAAAGCCGCCTGCAGGAGAACCAGCGGTTGCTGGATGAGCTGGAGAAAGCCTCTCGGATCGCGAGCTTCAGGATAAACTGGGTGCGGAAGGTGCATCATTTCTCGGATGAGATCTACCGCATTCTGGGACTGAAACCAGAGGAGGACATGCCATATAGGGACATGTTCGAATTGGTGCACCCTGATGATCTGGTCCGTTACCAGGAGAGCATGAAGCTCATAAAACTGGGCAAGGAGGAGGTCGACATCGAGTTCCGTGTGATAAGAAGGGACGGCTCTATAGTCAGCCTTAAAAGCAGGGTGCGTCCGGATAAAGGACCCCACGGCGAGGTGGAAGGCATCTACGGTTCCATCACCGATGTCACCGACCGCATAATGGCAGAACAGGCGGTCCGCCTGGCAGAGATAAAGATCGCCCTCATGGGAGATATCACCCGCAGCGACATCAGCCGCAAGATCAAGACGTTGAACGGTTACCTGCAGATGGCATTGAACCGGTCCCACGATCCTGTGATAAGGGAACTGATGGCCAAAGCCCGGACGACCACCAGGAGCATAGACCAGAAGATCATGTTCAACGAGGACTATCTGAATCTGGGCCAGACAAGACCTAAGTGGATCAAACTGGACGAGAGCTGCCATTCTGCGATGTCCAAGTTGGACCTGGGAACGGTGAAGGTGAACATCGACCTGCAGAACTATGAGGTGCTCGCCGATCCCATGCTGGAGAAGGTGTTCTACAAACTGGTAGAGAACTCACTATTGCACGGTGGCACCCTCAGCACTGTCACCATCAGCTCCAGGCTCACCGCCTCAGGCCTCGTGGTTACGATCCAAGACAACGGGAGGGGCATCTCCTCGGGGGACCGGAAGAAGCTTTTCAACTGGGAGTTCCGCGGGCGACGAGGCCACAGCCTCCACTTGGTCGCGGAGGTGCTCCGCCTATCAGGGATTTCCATCCAGGAGACCGGCCATGATGGTAGCGGGTCCAGGTTCGAGATATCCATTCCTTCAGGCCTGTTCCGCGAGAGAGCGGTCCTGGGGCCGGGTGAGCAGGTCCGGGCCCCTGCCGCCATCTGATGGACCAGGTTATCGATGTCAAGACCCAACTCACTTCTTGCGAGCGTGCCTAAGGAGGTTGAGGCATTTCTTGGACCCACGGACAACCTTCTCATCACGGCACCGAATCTTGTTGGGGCACGTGAAGCACCTAGTATGCCATGTCAACAATTCATCGCCGGACTCCTGTTTGGCCATATTCTTCCCCTCTTACACGGCAGGGATATGGCCCTTTGTGGCGATATAGCTCACCCTTGTCAGTGGGGATCGTGGGGAGAACTGAATGGTGTTCGAACCGGGACATGTGCGTTCAAAGGTCCTTGAGACCGCTGGTGACTGCTCTCCGAGCATCCGGGTTGGTGAGGTTCCCGAATATTATGCTGCGGGCAGTGGGGTTCACCATCAGAACGTGCAACAGCTCCTTGACCCCTCCTAGGCTCTTCCAGGCGTCCATAAAGGCTCCGTATCCGTCCTTGACCAGGGACTCCAGCTCCGCCTGGGAAGCATTCTCGGGGAAGTACTCAAAGACCCTGTGGTTGGTCTTCCAGTCCTCTTCCTTCACCACCCCCTTGGTCCTGAGGTCATCCCACAGCGGCGTTCCCACCAGGAGGTCCAGGATGTTGTACTGTACCCCATGCGGCCTCAGGGATCGGGCGAAGTCGATGGTGGAACGCATCTCCTCCTTGGACTCTATGGGTGCGCCTATAATGTAGGAAGTTATCACCAGCATCCCCGCTTTCTTGGCATTGGCCACCGCCTCCTCGGTGCGCTCGGGGGTCTGCTTCTTGTTGTAGAATTGAAGCACCTTGGGGGATGAGGACTCCGCCCCGAAATATATGACGTTGAATCCTGCGGCCTTCATCTTCTTAAGAAGTGGGAGGGACGCGTGCCCTGCCCTGCCCTCGCAGTACAGCCTCATCTTTATCCTCCTCTCGGTCAGGAGCCGGCAGATCTCTTCCACTCGAGCGGTGTTCTGCGTGAAGTTATCGTCCACCAATACGCATTCCCTGTAACCTTGGTGGTACAGCATTTCCATCTCTCCCACCACGTTCTCGGCGCTGCGGAACCTCCACTTTCTCTCGGAGAACGCGGCACATGAGCAGTAGGTACACGAGAAGGGGCAGCCACGGGACGTGGATATGGTCGTGAACTTGCGGAAGGTAAGGGGTATCCCTTGGAAGTAGTAGCCGTACCGCAGGTCTCCCAGGAGGGAGCGGTCTGGGTACTCCAGGGAATCGAGGTCCTCGATGAGGGCCAGAGGCCTGTCTATCCAACCCCCGTTCTCCCTGCGGCTGGTGAGCCCTTCCACGTCTTCCACACCCCGCCCGTTCTCCATGCGGTCAAGGAGCACGGGCAGCGCCCGCTCCGCCTCTCCCTTTATGATGTGGTCAATGAACGGATACTCCCTCAGTATGTTGCGGGCGGCGAAGGTGGCATGGTAGCCGCCGAGGATGATCTTCATCTCCGGGAAAAGGTCGTGAGCTTTCCGCAAGGTCTCCATGGTCACCAGGAACGTGTGGGTGGAGCAGTTCATGCCCAGCACGTCCGGCCGTTCCTTTGCGATCCGTTCCACCATCTGGTCCACGGTGTAGTTGAGGCAGAAGGCATCAACGATCAATATCTCGTCCTGGGGACGGGCCTTCTTGAGAGCACCTGCGATGTACAGGATACCTAGAGGGGGCCACATCTCCGTGGTCCTCCAAGGGGGAGTCGCCAGCATTAACTTCAAGCAATATCCTGACGATAATGCGAACCGGCTATAGAAAAATATTCTGGCCTGACAAGCTACGGTGGGGCGACGGACCTTGTCCGAGGCTGGACCTTGAATAAAGGACACATGTTTTTTATGGGGACAGGATATCACCAATTCATTGTAGAGACGGGATGAAGGTATGTCGATAAAACTGGCCGTGCCGAACAAGGGGCGCCTGAACGAGAGGTCGGTGGAGATACTCGAGCGGGCGGGCCTAGAACTGGAGGACGGGGGCGAGAGGAAGCTTTACGCCTCCGTCAAGAACGGCGACCTTTCGGTCATGTTCCTGCGGGCGCAGGATATAGTCAAGTTCGTGCATAAGGGCGCTGTGGACATGGGCATCACCGGCTGGGACCTGGTGCTGGAATCGGGTCTGGACGTCCATAAGCTGATGGACATGGGCTTCGGTCGGTGCCGGCTGTCAGTAGCGGTCCCAGAGCAGATGGGGATCGACAAAGTGGAGGACATACCGGAGGGATCCATCGTAGCCACTTCCTTCCCGGGGATGACCCAGAAGTACTTTAAGAAGCAAGGGAAGAAGGTGGAGGTCGCCACCATATCCGGAGCGGCGGAGGTCACTCCACACCTGGGGGTAGCGGACCTGATCGTGGACCTGGTGTCCAGTGGGAGCACCCTCAAGACCAATCACCTCAAGGAGATCGCGGTTATCGCAGAGTCACAGGCTGTCCTCATCGCCAGCAAGGAGGCCATGAAGGTCAAGAGGACGGAGATGGAGGAGCTCGCCTCCGCCATCCGGAGCGTGATGGACGCTGAGAGGAAACGCTACCTGATGGCCGACGTGCCCAAAACGTCCCTTGATGAGGTGAGGGGGTTCCTTCCCGGCATCGCCGGCCCCACTGTTATGAACATTGCTGGTCGTGACGACGTGGTCGCCATACATGTGGTGGTGGACAAGACCGAGATATATCAGTCGGTCAACAAGCTCAAGCGGTTGGGGGCGACCGGAATACTCATAGTTCCCATAGACCGCATGGTCCCCTGAGGTGCCCAGATGAAGGAAGAATGGGTAAGATCCACCGTAAGGGACATACCGTTGTATTATAACCCTAAGGAAAAGGCAGTGCGTATGGACACTTCCATCAATGTTCTGGGGACCAATCCATGTGTGAGGGAGGTTCTCGCCAAGAGCATGGACCTGGACCTGAACCAGTACCCCACTCCTTACTCCGACGGCCTGCGCCAGGCCCTGGCCCAGCGCTACGGCCTCAACGAGGACAATTTCGTGGTCGGTAACGGTTCCGACGAGGCGCTCGACATCGTGTTCAAGTCGTTCATGGAGCCGGGCGAGACCGTGGTCGCTCCTTATCCGTCATACGTCCTCCACGGCTTCTTCGTGAAGATAAACGGCGGACGGTTCGCTACCGTTGACCTAAAGCCAGGGTTCCAGCTGGACCCCGATGCCATGCTGGCGGCCAAGGGCAAGATCATCATACTATGCACCCCCAATAATCCGACCGCCAACACCTTCGACCATGCTGACGTGGAAAGGTTGGTCCGGGAGCACGACGGCCCTGTGGTGGTTGACGAGGCCTATGGGGAGTACAGCGACAGGTCGTTCCTACCGCGGGTCGAGGAGTTCGATAACCTCATTGTTACACGCACATTTTCCAAGGCCTACGGTCTAGCGGGCATGCGCGTGGGGTACATGGCCTCCAACCTCAAGATGGCGGGCATCATGCAGCGCATCAAGATACCCTACTCTCTTAATCAGGTGAGCGAGAGGGCGGCGATGGCGGCGCTGAAGAACACCACATATGTGGATATGGCCGTGGACCTGGTCAAGAAGGAGAGGGAACGCCTCTCACAGGGCCTGGAGTCCCTAGGCTTCAAGACGTATCCTTCGCAGAGCAATTTCATACTGTTCAAGAGCCCCCACCCCTCCGGGGAGCTGGTCAAGCGACTGGCGGATAAGGGCGTTCTCGTCCGCAACTTCGGAGGGTTGAGGATGCTGGAGAACTGCCTGCGCACCACCATCGGGACCCGGGAGCTGAACGACATGCTGCTGTCCAAGCTGGGAGAGGTGATGAAGGAATGGTGACCATCAGACGATCCATAAAGTACCCCGAGGAGAACGATTCCTACCGCATCGGCCAGAGGCCAAAGGTTAAGGTCTCCATTGCCGACTATGGCGTTGGCAACCTGCACTCCATACGCAAGGCCTTGGAGCTGGCAGGCGCGCGTCCAGTGATAGAGTCCAATATGAAGAACCTCCTCGACGCCGAGGTCATAGTGTTCCCCGGAGTGGGAGCTTTCGACAGCGCCATGGAGAGGCTCCTACCCTACAAGGAGATGCTTGCCGACCGCCTCAACGCCGGGACGCCCTGCCTGGGCATATGCATAGGGGCGCAGATCCTGTTCGAGGGCAGTGAGGAAGGCAGGAGGCCGGGTCTGGGGATCATAAAGGGCAATGTGATCCGATTGAAGGCCGAGAGGGTCCCCCACATGGGGTGGAACAAGGTCGTCTCCACGGACAGGGCTTTCGAGGGTACTCCCTCCCCCTACTACTATTTCGCTCACTCCTACCACGGCGTACCTTCCGAGGATGCGGCCGTGGCCACCACCGACTACTTCGGAGAATTTCCCTCAGCCTTCAGAAAAATGAATGTGCTCGGAGTGCAATTCCACCCAGAGAAGAGCAATGCCTCCGGGGCGGTCTTCCTGAGGAACTTCGTAAAATTCATCGAGGCCAAGCTATGATAGTACTACCTGCAGTGGACCTTATGGACGGCAAGGTCGTCCAGCTCGTTGGAGGAAAGCCCGGGACCGAGAAGGTCTCCCTGTCGAACCCCCGCGAGGTAGCTCAGGACTGGGAAAGGAAGGGAGCTCCGGCCATCCATGTCGTTGACCTCAACGCGGCCATGGGCCGGGGGGACAACTTCGAGGCCATAACCTCGATCATGTCCCGGGTGCAGGTCCCCATCCAAGTAGGAGGAGGCATCCGTACCACGGAGGTGGCGGAGACCCTACTGAACCTGGGCGCCTCCAAGGTGGTCGTAGGGACCAGGGCGATCACAGATCCCATATGGTTCGCTGAACTGACAAGGTCCAACCAAAGGAAGATCATCCTTGCCCTGGACACCCTGGACGGAAAGGTGCAGGTGAAAGGGTGGAAGGAGTCCTCCAAGATCAAGCTAAAAGATGTCCTGAAAGCCACGGAGGGCCTCCCCCTGGGCGGTGTGCTGCACACCAACGTCAACGTCGAGGGAAAGGCCAAGGGGATCGATGTCCAGGAGACGAAGAACTTCCTGAGCATGTGCCCCCACGATGTCATCATCTCCGGCGGGGTCACCACCCTCGATGACCTGGCGGTCCTCGAGGACATCGGGGTCAAGTCCGTCATCGTAGGGATGGCGCTGTATCTGGGAACTATCAGGCCAGAGCAGGTATGGGGGCTGTGATGATGAGAGAGGCGAAGCTGGCCCGCAAGACCAAGGAGACCGACATCTCACTGTTCCTATTGCTGGAGGGGAGCGGGAAGAGCGAGGTGGATCTGGACGACCAGTTCCTCAGGCATATGTTGGAGACGCTCACCCGCTATGCTTCCTTCGACCTCGAGCTCCGGGCCACGGGGGACAATCCTCACCACCTGATCGAGGATGTGGCCATCGCCCTGGGGACCGCCTTCCGGAAGTCGCTCGCCGACATCCCAGTGGAGCGCATAGCCTCGGCCATGGTGCCCATGGACGATGCTCTGGTGACCGTTTCCTTGGACATCGTGGACCGTCCGTACTGCGATGCCGACTGCCCGGACCCGCTGTACTCGCACTTCCTGCGTTCCTTCTCCATGTCCTCGGGTATAACGCTCCATATCATCGTCCACCGCGGCATGGACGAGCACCATGTGATAGAGGCGAGCTTCAAGGCCCTGGGGATCGCCCTGAAAAGGGCGGTGGTTCCGAGGGAGAACGTCCTCAGCACCAAGGACGCGGTCAAGTACAGGAGCGGCTGACATGCTCACCAAGCGCATCATTCCATGCCTCGATGTCACCGACGGAAAGGTCGTCAAGGGGGTCAAGTTCCAAAACCTCACCGGTGTGGGCTACCCTCCGGACCTGGCCAAGGCATATGAGGAGCAGGGGGCCGATGAGGTGGTGTTCTTGGACATCACCGCCTCCTCGGATGCCCGCAAGACGCTGCTGGAAGTGGTGGAGAAGACCGCCGAGGGCCTGTTCGTCCCTCTGACCGTAGGCGGCGGTATACGCTCCAAGGAGGATATGAGGCTGGCCCTCAACGCCGGCGCGGACAAGGTCTCGGTGAACACCTCGGCGGTGCATGATCCCAACCTCATCACCGCCTGCGCCGAGGACTTCGGGAGCCAGTGCGTGGTGGTGGCCATCGATGCCAAGAAGGAACGGGGTCGATGGAAGGTCTATACCCATGGGGGCCGTCAGCGCACCGAGCTCGATGCCGTGGACTGGGCCTACGAGATGGAGGACCGCGGTGCGGGGGAGATCCTCCTAACGAGCATGGACGCCGACGGGACCACCGACGGGTACGACATCAAGCTCACACAGTTGGTAGCGGACACGGTCACCATCCCGGTCATCGCCTCAGGCGGATGCGGAAATCCCGAACATATCTATCAGGTGTTCGCCGAGACCAACGCCTCCGCGGCCTTGGCGGCCTCCATCTTTCACTACGGCACGTACACTGTGGGGGACGTCAAGAAGTATCTCGCTGACCGGGGGGTCCTGGTAAGATGAGCGAGGGATTGAGGTTCAACGAGGACGGCCTCCTGCCGGTCATCGTCCAGGATGCCCTGACCAACGAGGTCCTGATGATGGCGTGGACCAACCAGGAGGCTTACGAGCTCATGCTCAGCACCGGGAGAACCCATTTCTGGTCCCGGTCGCGCCAGAAGCTATGGATGAAGGGCGAGGAGTCCGGACACGTGCAGGACATCGTTAGCATTCAGACCGATTGCGATGCCGACACTCTGCTGGTCCGGGTACGCCAGACCGGGAACGCGTGCCACTTGGAGCGCCCGTCCTGCTTCAGCGACGTCCTCTATGGCGACGTGGGAGGGACCGCGGCCATCGTCCCGGAGCTCAGGAGGATCATCAGAGATCGGAAGGAGAACCCCCAAGAGGGAAGCTATACCAATCAGCTCCTGTCCAACGAGGACAAGGTGCTCAAGAAGGTGATCGAGGAGGCAGGGGAACTGGCCATCGCCGGCAAGGGCAAGGACCATGACGGTCAGGTGTGGGAGGCCGCTGACCTCATATATCATCAGATGGTCCTGTACGAGTACCTCGAACTGCCCCTGGAGGAGGTCTTCATGAAGCTCAGCGAGAGGCATAAGGGAGGGAGACGGAAATGAGGATAGATCTTCACATGCACACCCTGCATAGCGATGGGGAACTATTGCCCATAGAGCTTGCCCGACGGGCCGCGGTGATGCGGCATGAGGCCATCGCGGTGACCGATCATGCGGATGCCAGCAACGTCGAGAGGATCATCCGGGAGACCAAACGGGATGTCCCCTATGCTCGGGAATGGGACTTGGACATGATCGTGGGTGTGGAGCTTACCCATATCCCTGCCAACCGCCTTGACGACATGGTCGCCAGGTCCAGAAAGGCTGGGGCGGAGATCATCGTGGTGCACGGCGAGACCATATCCGAACCGGTGGAGAGGGGGACCAACAGGGCTGCCGTGAACAACCCCGACGTGGATATCCTGGCCCACCCCGGGTTCATCACCATGGAGGATGCCCAGGCAGCGGCCGATAACGGCGTGGTCCTGGAGATCACCTCCCGGCCC
This sequence comes from Methanomassiliicoccus sp., assembly GCA_012719175.1. Lineage (NCBI taxonomy): Archaea > Methanobacteriati > Thermoplasmatota > Thermoplasmata > Methanomassiliicoccales > Methanomassiliicoccaceae > Methanomassiliicoccus > Methanomassiliicoccus sp. The sequence goes on along the minus strand of JAAYAX010000006.1, from coordinate 24,390 downwards.
TCCCATTGCCTCACCAACGGGCACGTGGTGCGGATGGCCCGTAAGGTCGACGCTCGCATGGTGGTCAACTCCGACACCCACTCGCCCTACGACATCATCTCCGAGGAGCGGGCCATCCTCGTGGCCATGGGTGCAGGCTTGACCCAGGACGAGGCGGAGATCTGCGTGTACCGTACGCCTAAGGAGATTGTGCGGAGGGTCAGGGAAGGATGAAGGTCCTCAAGTTCGGTGGCTCATCCCTCAAGGACGGCACCAGCATGATCAGCGTGGGCAAGATCATCTCCTCCGACCAGGAGGAGAAGGTGGTCGTCGTGTCCGCCATCCAGGGGATAACCGACTCGCTGCTCAAGTTCATGTCCGCGGGACGCAACGAGGAGGAGGTCCAGCGTTTCATAAAGGACCTGCGGGACCGTCATCTCCGGATACTGACCGAGGTCGCCAACAGTATGGATGTGAAGCAGACGGCCGTTAGCCTCCTCACTTCCCAACTGGTGCGATTGGAAAGGATCCTGTACGGCATCATATACCTCGAGGAACTGACCCCCCGGACCAAGGACCTGGTGCAGTCGTTCGGCGAGAGGATGAGCGTAATCATCATGGCCGCCATGTTGCAGGAGATGGGTGTGAACGCCATGCCCGTGGAGGCGGACGAGCTGGGGATCATCACCGACGGCACCTACGGCTCGGCCACAGTGGAGATGGAGACCACCAGGAACAACGTCGCTCCACGCATATACGAGATGTTCAAGCGGCAGGAGGTACCCGTGGTCACCGGCTTCTTCGGTAAGACGCCGGAGGGCCACATAACCCTGCTGGGGAGGAACGGGACCGACTACAGCGCTAGTATCATCGCCAACGCTATCGACGCGGACAGCCTAGAGATCTGGAAGGACGTGGACGGGTTCATGTCCGCCGATCCCAAGGTGGTGCCGACCGCCGTTCCCATAAGCCAGCTGTCGTACGAGGAGGCCGCGGAACTGTCCTACTTCGGGGCCAAGGTCCTGCATCCCCGTACAGTGGAACCGGCGAGGGCCAAGAGCATCACCATCAAAGTGAAGAACGTGTTCAAGCCTGATTACGAGGGTACGGCCATCAACCCCAAAGGGGTCGAGGGCCGCAAGACCATCAAGAGCATATCCAGCATGCCTAACATGGCCATGCTCAAGGTGTACGGCTCTGGGCTGGGATCGAAGTCTGGTGTCATGTCCGAGATCAGCGTGCTGCTGTCGGAGGCGGGTATAAACATCTACTCGGCCGCCACCTCACAGACGTGCTTGTCCCTGCTCATCGAGGAAAAGGAGCTGAAGCATGCGGAGAAAGCCCTGTCCGACGCCAAGCGGGGGGTCGTGGACCGCTTCGAGACCGTCCGCGACGTCGCCCTGCTGTGCCTGGTAGGCGAGGGGCTGGGCCAGAAGGTAGGCATCGCCGGCAGGGTCTTCGCCATCGTGGCCAAGACCGGCACCAATATCGGGCTCATATCCGCCGGGGCATCCACCGTGGCCCTGACGTTCACCGTGAAGAGGAAGGACCTGGAGGTCACCACCAAGACCATCCACCAGGAGTTCTTCGGTGGTTGACATGGTGAAGGTGGCGTTCCAGGGCGTCGAAGGTGCGTTCTCCGAGGATGCGGTGGCCCTGTTCTTCAAGGAGGTGCAAACCCTGCCCTGCCCGGACTTCGAGAGCGTGTTCCGCGCGGTGGAGCTGAGGGAGGCGGACTATGGGATGGTCCCCGTGGAGAACTCCCTGGAAGGGACGGTGGCGGCCGTGAACGACCTTCTGTTGGAGAACGACCTCATCATCGTGGGCGAGGTCCTGGTGCCGGTCGTCCACTGCCTCATGGTGAACCCCGGATCGGACATAACGCGCATCAGGCGGGTCTACTCCCACCCCCAAGCATTAGGACAGTGCCGAACGTTCCTGGCCAAGTTCCCTCAATGGGAGAAGGTGCCCTCGTTCGACACTGCGGGCTCGGCGCGGCACGTCCGCGACAATGCACTCCCAGAGGAGGCGGCCATCGCCTCCTGCCGGGCGGCAAGGTTCTATGGCCTGGAAGTGCTGCGCGAGGGAGTACAGAACAGCGAGGAGAACTTCACTCGGTTCTTCGCCATCCAGAGGGCCTCGCGCTTGCTGGACAGAGGGGATAAAACCTCCTTGGCCTTCGCCACCCGCAACGTCCCGGGGATGCTCTATGAGGCCATGGGGGCCTTCGCCAGCAGGGGGATCAACATGACCAAGGTGGAGTCCAGGCCCCGGAAGGGGCGGGCCTGGGAGTACGTGTTCTTCGTCGACATCGACGGCCATGTCAATGATCCCAAGGTCGCCGAGGCCCTCACCGATCTGGTGCGCCGGGCAGCTTTCGTAAAAGTTCTGGGCTCATATCCCCGAGCCCATCCCCTGCAGTGAGCGATCTCAACCCCGGGTCAGGAGGTCCAGGACCTCGGATATGTAGGCCATACCGACCTCCAGCTGGGAGCGCGGACAGGAGAAGGTCAACCTTATTGTGCCGGGAGCCCCCCAGTAGCGTCCCGGACCCACGGCCACCCCTCGATCCAGTAGCCGTTCGCTCAGCTCCAGGTCATCGATCCCCCGCGGCAGGACGATGTGTGCCATGAAGGCCCCCTGGGGACGATGACAGCGGACGCGGGTCTCCCTCCGAAGCCAGTCCTCAACAGCTGGTAGGTTCTCATGGGCGTGTTGCAGCGCGCGCTCCCGGAACCACTCACGCCGCCTCACGGCCTCCGCGGCGTGGCGGCATGACCATGCCGGCAGCCTGTAGCTGGTGTACAACCGGGCGGCCTCCACCGCCCTGGCCACGGGGGGCGGTCCCAGGAGCCACCCTACCCTCAGCCCTCGCAGGCCATTGAGCTTGGTGACGCTGGAGACGGACACTCCGTTATCCCCCAACTGGTACGCGCCCTTGGGAACTGGCCCATAGCTCATCTCTCTGAACACCTCATCCACCAGGACCAATGCTCCCGTACGCTGGGCCTCGTCCACGATCCCGGAAAGGACCTCATCGCCCAGCATGGCGCCCGAGGGGTTGTGAAGGTTGGTGAGCGCGACCACCTTGGCCCCGCTCCGGAGATTATCGCTGAGGTCCTGCATATCCGGAACGTACGCCTTCGCCGGGGAACGCTCCAGGCTCGACACTCTAGCGACCTCCTCCGCCTGGCGGCGAATGGGCATGAACGTGGGGCTCTCCACCACTGCCTTATCGCTGGGGTTCAGGTGTGTCAGGAAGAACAGGAAATCGGCATGCTGGGCACCCATGGTGAGGGCGATCATGTCGTCATCAACGCCATAAGCCCGACATAGGGCCTCCCGGAGCTCGGCCTCCGCCTCGGCCTCATCACCCAACTCCTCCACCCTAAGAGGGAACTCGTCAGGGCCGGGAGTGGACGCTCCGCTGCTGTCCAAGGATATGGTGGCGCCTCTGCGGTGGCAGTGCACGGCCCAATCCTCCAGGGGATCGGACGGGAAGCGCATCAGCGGCCTCTGATGATCTCTCCCACGGTTCGGAACTCCCCTGCCCAGTAGATGAGCGCACGTTCCCGATCATAGTTCTCCACCGCCTGCGCGCACACCACCTCTCCCAGGAACCACGTATGGTCACCGGTATCGAAGACCTGGGTCTTCTGGCACTCCAGGTTCACCAGGCATTCTTCTATGATCGGCGTTCCTATCTTCTTTCCGGGAACGGCAGTGAGGCCGGTCTCCTCGAACTTGTCCATGTCCTTTCCGGACTTCTCACCGCAGAATATGGACTCCTCCACCAATTCCTTTGGAGGAATGTTGATGCTGAAGTCGGGGGAGCGATGGAAGAGCTCGTGACTGTGCCGTGATGGCGAGATGCCGACCCCGATCAGAGGTGGATTGAATGAAAATACGTGCACCAAGGAGAGGGTGATGATATTACGTTCCTCCTTCCCGACCACGCCCAATACCAGAGGGAAGGCGGGGAAGGTCCGGATTCCCCGGACAGGGTTCATCTCAGCTTTGACCGCCATTCTGTTCGGCATTGGGATATTTTCCTTCCATAAAAAAAGGCTCGCTTCCATTGTTCGCTTGACCGACATCGAATTTATTAGGCTGGGATAATATGCGCGGTCCATGGCACCACGCATCGGGATCATCGGCGGAACTGGAGTATACGACCCCAAGATATTCGACATCAAGGAAAAGATCTCTTTATCGACACCGTACGGACCGCCCTCCGACTGCGTTCAAGTGGGTACCATGGACGGGGTGGAGGTGGCCTTCCTCGCCCGTCACGGGAGCGGGCATGTGCTGCCGCCCCACATGATCAACTACCGGGCCAACATATGGGCTTTGAAACAGCTAGGGGTGGATAGGATAGTCTCTCCCTGCGCCGTGGGCTCGCTGAAGGAGGATTACCGCCCGGGGGACCTGGTCATCGTGGACCAGTTCATCGATCTCACTAAGCGCCGGGACTATACATTCTATGACGGGTCCAGGACAGTTCACATCTCCTTGGCCGACCCCTTCTGCGAGGAGATGAACTCCCTATTCGCCAAGGAGGCGAAGAAGCTGAAGATACCTCTCCATGTGGGCGGGACCTATGTGTGCATAGAGGGCCCCCGGTTCTCCACTCGAGCGGAGTCCAATATGTTCCGTAGCTACGCCGACATAATCGGGATGACCCTAGTCCCGGAGTGCCAGCTGGCGAGGGAGCTGGACATGTGCTACACCTCCCTGGCCACCATCACCGACTACGATGTGTGGGCGCCGGAGCCGGTGGACCTGCCCACTGTCCTGAGAGTGATGGCCGAGAACGTGGAGAAGGTCCGCAGGCTGATCTCCGCCACATTGCCCAAGATCCCGGAGAAGAGAAGCAAGTGCGCCTGCCCCCATACTCTGAAGGACGCAGGAATCTGAACCTCCTGAATAACGAACAACGCCGTCGGGATGGCCCGTATTTAAAAGACCGGGGGGCCGGCCACCGGGTCGCGGGCTAAGGCTGGGGTGCCTGAAACCTAATCCCCTATCACCTTTCGGTAACCGCTCTCGTCCAGGAGATGGACCTCCGCCTCAGGCTCGTCCATCCTAATGATGGCCATCCATCCCTCGTCGTAGGGGGATTCGTTGATGAGCTGGGTCTGTTCCTCCAGCACGGTGTTGACCTCGGTCACCTCGCCGCTCACCGGCGCATACACGGCGGCCACGGTCTTCACGCTCTCCAGCTGACCCAGGACCTCACCCCTCTGATAGTGCTTACCCTTCTGGGGTAGCTCTATGAACACTATCTCTGTCAGCTGGTTCTGGGCATGATCGGTTATGCCTACACGTGCGTTCCTATTCTCCATCTTGACCCATTCGTGGTCAGCGGTGTACCTCAATCCTTCCTTGACGATGCTCCTATGCGCCATGGGATCCCCCAAACTGATGCTCCATAAGATACCGGAGATATAGCTGTTATCGGCAAAAGGTCATATAACCTCAAAGAGTTGGAATGAGGAGATGAAGATCACTGTCCATGGCATCGTTCAGGGAGTAGGATTCCGCCCCACTGTCTATCGGATCGCTAGCTCCATGGGATTACGTGGCCATGTGCAGAACAACGGTTCCAACGTCGTCATCGTGGTGGACCGTGAGGCCGAGGAGTTCGTCCGGCGTCTGCAGCAGGAGTTACCGCCCCTGGCGCGGTTGGACTCGGTGGAGATGACCCCCTGCGAGGTGTTGGGGGAAGGTTTCAAGATCGTTCCCAGCTCCACCGGGGAGAAGGGCGTGGGGATCCCTAACGATACGGCGGTGTGCGAAGACTGCCTCCGGGATATGTTCGATCCAGCGGACCGTAGGTACCTATACCCCTTCACGAACTGTACCAACTGCGGGGCTCGGTTCACAATAATCCAGGACCTTCCGTATGATAGGGTCAAGACCTCCATGAGGGACTTCCCCATGGACCCGGAGTGCCGGAACGAGTACGATGACCCCTTGGAGAGAAGGTTCCATCACCAGACGATATCCTGCCCCCGGTGCGGCCCTTCCTACTATCTGCTGGACAGCGATGGGAACCACATTGATGGAGAGGACCCCATCCAGGCCTTTGCGGAGAGGCTTCACGAAGGGGCTATAGGCGTCGCCAAGAGCTGGGGGGGCATGCACATCTGTTCGACATTGCCCACCATCCCGCACCTGCGCACCTGGTACCGCCGGGACCAGAAGCCATTCGCCATCATGGTCCGGGACCTGGAGGCCGCCCGTCGGTACGGTATGCCCACACCATTCGAGGAGAGGCTTCTGCTCTCGACCCACCGGCCAGTGGTCCTGGTGCTGAAGAGGGAGGGACCCGCCAATGAGATGCTCGCCCCTGGCCTCAGCACCATCGGTATGTTTTTGCCGTACACCGGAATGCATCACCTCCTGTTCCACTACCTCCAGGAGGACGCCCTGGTCATGACCTCGGCCAACACGCCGGGGGAGCCCATGGTCCTCCGTGACACCGACGCCCTGGACCTGGGAGCGGAGCTGTACCTGATGCATGATCGGGAGATCATCAACCGTTGCGACGATTCGGTGGTCCGGACGTACAAGGACCGGACCTTCTTCATACGCCGATCCCGCGGGCACATACCCTCCTCGCTGGACATACCTCTGAAAGGTCAGGCCATAGGTCTGGGGGCGCAGGAGAACCTCTGTGGAGCGGTGGCCAAGGATGGGCGGATGTTCAACACCCAGTATGTCGGGGATGGGGACTCCATGAGGGTCATCGATTTCCTGGAGTCGGCAGTTGAGCACTTCCGAAGGCTGCTGGGAGTGGACCATCCTCAAGCGGTGGCGGTGGACCTACACCCCGGTTACTCCAACCGTAAGCTGGGGAAGATGCTGGCGTTACGCGAAGGGGCGGAGCTGATGGAGGTACAGCATCACTGGGCCCATGCAGCCGCCCTGCTGGTGGAATCGGGAGAGGAAGATATCGTGGCCCTTACCCTGGACGGGACCGGTTACGGAGCGGACGGCCAGGCGTGGGGAGGGGAGGTGCTGCGTGCGGACCTCACTTCCTTCGACCGCATCGCCCACCTCCAGCCCATACCACTGTTGGGCGGGGAGAAGGCGGTCCGCGACCCTCGACGGCTGGTGTTCGCCCTGGACGAGATGGCTGGCAGACCAGGGGAGTACTTCACGGATGCGGAGGCGGCGGTGCTGCGGAAGATCATGGCCCAGAGCGTTACCAGCAGCGGATTCGGCCGCCTTCTGGACGCCTTGTCCTGCTACTTCGGAGTTTGCCAGAAAAGGACGTACGATGGGGAACCGGCCATGAAGCTGGAGACCCTTCTGGAGAGAGGGAAGGTCCTCTCAGGCCTGGTGGCGGAGAGGACCGGGGGCGTGGTCATGACCGTGCCCATGTTCCAGCAGCTGAGGGAGATGAAGGGCTCGCGGGAGGACCTGGCGGTGACCTTCGTGGCCTCCGCCCTGAGGTCCTTGGTGGACGCCGCGGTGGACGAGGCCATTAGCAAGGGCATCGATGCCATCGGCCTCACCGGGGGCGTCTCCTACAACGGCGTGGTATGCTCGCTGGTAGACGATATGGTAAAAGAGCAGGGCCTGAGGTTCATCTGCCCGAACAGGCTGCCCAACGGCGATGGGGGGATCGCCAGCGGGCAGTGCGCCATCGCCTTGAAGAGAGTAAGCTGATGGCCTAGCGGATCTGATCGACCAGCAGGGGCAAAGGCCTTTCGAACCATTTTGTGGAGCCCAGGTCCTTGACGCACTTGCCGAGGCAGGCCCCCTCCTTGGGCGAGGGAGCTATGGTCCATTTCTCATCCTCGCGCTGTAACCACAGGGTAGCCCCGGGGAACCCTTTCTCCGGGACCCACTTCTCGGCGACGATCCTCTCCTCCTCCTCGTCCTGATACTCCGCAAGGCAGTTGGCCACCGTGTTGATGATGCCCTGGACATCGCTCTGGTCGTCCTGTATGCGCTGCATCTCCAGGAGGAACTCGTACAGCTGCTTCAGCCGCACTCCGTCCTGGACCCTGTAGGTCCCATGGCGGATATCATCGAGCAGGTTCTGAGCTGAGCAGCCCATGGACTGATACTTCCTTGCCAGGGCCAGGAACTCATCGAAAGTTATGTTCATCAAATAAGCAACCCCTCGTGGTCTTGCGGGGGTGATTTTGGTCACAGACCTTAACTACGTTCGTTCGTGGTTATCAATTACGATTTGTTCGAATCACTGGGAACTCAATCAAGATTCATTGGAATAATATATAATAATATTATCAATAGATCTCCTGGTATGCATCCAGCATTTCTGGGGACCGGCAGGGCGGATATTTCTATAAACGTGACAAGGGGATACGCCGCCCCACCGGTCCTTGCCAGTACCATCTGATGTTACTTGGACGGACAGTGCCGAGGGCTTATGGTGCGGCCTCACAACATGGCGGGCATCCGCCGCAGCAGGAGGGACTGACATCATTTCCGGTCCTTCCGTTCTGCTGACCCAGGTTGCCCAATGTGCGATGAGCGCATCACGACCACCCTCTGGTCGTGCTTCCGTCCTTCCGCATTCCCTTGTCGTCCCCCTTAAAGGGCTGATAGTAATTAACCTTCTCTGTTCCCATGCACCACAATCTTCACGGTGAGGGTCCCGAACAGCCATCAGTTCATCCAGTTCACGTTCGTATAACCGGATTTCGCGAATGCACGAACAAGAAGATTGCCGCCCATCGAATAGATAGCGAAGACTTATTAGCCGAACTCATTATTTGGGTTCAAAACCCTAGGACGGAGATATATCGTGAACACTTTGGTAATCCTCTTGGACGGGGCGGCTGACGATAAGATCCCAGAGTTGGGTGGGCTCACCCCTCTGGAGAGCTTCGACAAGAGGTTCATCGACGGCATCGCCACCAGCGGTGACTTCGGATGCACGGACGGTAAGGGTTACACACATCTCTTCCTCTTGGAATTCTTCTCCGGCAAGCCGCTCAACATCCCCCGTGGGCTCATAGAGGCGGTCGGACTCGGCGTGCCAGTGGAGTCGCATCAGGTGGCCTACCGGTTCTCCCCCATACACATGAAGGGAGGCAGCTTCGAGTGGGCCTACAGAGTTTCCAGGGACATGCATGAAAGTCTCCAGAAGGCGATGATAAGCAACCTCGACCTGCTGACCGACCTCAACCCCCGCCTGTACTTCTACGAGGACGGCCGGGGAGTGATGACCCTGGACACCGATCATGTGCAGGCCTTCCCCAGCCCACCGGCACCGGTCGTAGATAACGGCGTCAAGCTGGGCGAGTTCGAGGCCTTCATCAACCGCACCGCCAAGGACCTCGACGGCCTCACGGTCATGCCCTGGGGAGGAGGCTCCATGCTAGACGGGGGAGATACCAAGCCGCTGCCGCCGGCCAAGGACATGGTGGTCGTGTCTCAGAGCCCCTCGGCCCTGGGGGTGGCAGGCGTCCTCAACATGCGCCGCAGGGTCGTGGACAACATGTGGAGCGGGTTCCAGGAATCGTTCCGGCTTCTGAAGACGTCCAATGTGTTCATGCACGTGGAGGAGACGGATGACATATCCCATCGCCGCGCCCCGGACCAGAAGGTATCGCTGCTGAAGGAGGTCGATGACATCCTGCTGGAGAACGTGGAGCGCATGATGGGGCATAGAGTGGCCTTCGTCATTGACCACGGAACATCCTCCGTCACTGGTCAGCACATCCTCATGAAGACCCCTTACGCTGCCGGGGTAGTGACCGTGCCCGACCGCCGGACCGTCCGCTTCTGCGAGAAGACGGAAAAGTACCAGCCGCTTAATAGGCTGCTATGCTCTCTCGTCGGCAAGTAGTCTAACGACATCGTTTAATAGGTCCTATTCCTTCGGTTGGATGTATTGTCCAACATGTAGATGATGAGGTGAGATTATGTCGTTCAAGGTGCCAGAGGATATCGCCATAGGCTTGGAAGAGGAGATGGGCAGGAAGTTCCTGGAGCACATATGGGGCAAAAGGCCGACATATGCCTGCGTGATCGGCAACACCGAGACCGCGAAGATCCCTGGCCTGTCGGCCGCGGGAGCCAATCCGGAGGCCTGCGATTTCACCCCGGCCGCGGACATGGAACTTTTGTTCTTTGGCAAGTGCAAATGCATGGACGGCGTACCGGTCACGCCTGATGGGATCCCCACGCCCGGCATAGTGGCCATGTCTGCCATCAAGCTGACGTCCATGCCCATCTTCGTGGTCAACGGCGGCCTGAAGGTCCGCCCCCATATCCCGTACTTCGATGTGGACGGGTCGCCTGGCGAGGATATCAGGACCGGCCGGGCGGTGAAGGACCCCGAGAAGAGCTTTGACCGCGCCGTTCTGGCCGGAAGGAACCTCGCCAAGATCAGTGACTATCTCGTGGTGGCCGAGTCCATACCTGGTGGCACCACTACCGCCCTAGGCGTTCTCACCGCGTTGGGGTATGATGCCACGGGGAAGGTCTCCAGCACCCTTCCGGCGAACCCCCACTCCCTGAAGAACCAGGTCGTGCAGGAAGGTCTGATGGCCAACGGGATGGGCAAGGACGGTTTCAAGAACGATCCCATGGCCGCCATAGAGGCGGTGGGCGACCCCATGATGGCGCCCGCAGCTGGCCTGGTGGTAGGGGCGGCGGAGTCGGTCCCCGTCATCATGGCCGGAGGGACCCAGATGGCCGCCGTCCTGGCGGTCGTCAAGGGCATGGACAGCTCCGTCCTCAAGAACGTGGCCCTGGGGACCACCAGGTGGATCATGAAGGACAACACCTCCGACCTGAAGGACCTGGTCTCACAGATAGGAAAGGTGCCCATCCTATCCGCCAACCTCAACTTCTCCACCTCCCGCTACGATGGGCTGAAGATCTACGAGACCGGCCTGGTCAAAGAGGGCGTGGGAGCCGGTGGCTCCACCATCGCAGCCATCGCCCAGAGCGAGGGCAAGATCACCGCCCGCACCATGCTCGACGAGATCGAGAAGAACTACGCAAGGTTGGTCTCCCGGCGCTGAGGCCGCCGGAACCGTTCTTACATTTCGACCGAAGTGACGGCGGTACGATTTATGTCCTAGATGACCAATGGTAAAGGACCGTGTTGACGTCTTCACTGGGACGATACGAGGAGATACTTCACGGAACGTCCTCCGCCCGGTACTTGCTGGCTCGATCCGTTCCGGTCGAGTTCAAGGAACGCCTACCGCTCGCGGAGAAATGGGACCTCCACCATGTGAAGATGGAGATGCTTCGGGAGGTCATCGGCCGCAGGGAACCGCCCCGGACGGTCACACCCAACCTCATGGACCTCAAAGTGTCGATCGCCAGGGACCTGGTCCGGGAATGCTGCTTGTGCGAGCATCGCTGCGGAACGGACCGGTCCCTCACCCCGGGGCGATGCGGTGTCATGGAGAGCCGTGTGTCCAGCCACTTCGTGCACATGGGTGAGGAGGAACCTCTGGTCCCCTCCTACACGGTGTTCTTCTCAGGGTGCAATCTACGCTGCGTTTTCTGCCAGAACTACGACATCAGCACCCGTCCCGACGCTGGACTCATCTATCCCGCTGAGGATATGGCGGCCCTGCTGAGCAGGCTGGCCCGTCCCAAAGGAACTGGATACACAGCTCACGCCCATGAGGATGTGAAGAACGTAAACTGGGTGGGAGGTGACCCCACGCCCCATCTCCCCTACATACTGGACGTCCTCTCGCGTTCCCATGCCAATATCGCCCAGGTGTGGAACTCCAACATGTACCTGACAAAGCCTGCCCTATCCCTGCTGGACGGGTGCATGGATATCTACCTCACGGACCTGAAGTTCGGCAACGATGCCTGTGCTCTGAGGCTTTCAGATGCTCCGTGCTACATGAGCACGGTCACCCGCAACCATATTATGGCCGCCGCTCAGGGCGAGGTCATCGTTCGTCATCTCATGCTCCCCCACCACCTGGAGTGCTGCACCCTTCCGGTTGTTGATTGGCTCGCGGATAACATGCCAGGAGCTGCCGTAAATATCATGGCTCAATACCGCCCTGCACACCATGCATGGAGTTACCCGGAGCTTCGGGAAACGGTCTCCCTCGGAGAGCACAGGAGGGTTCTGGAGATCGCCGAAAAGAAGGGTCTATTCTTGATCTGAACGCCATCAATTCAGGGGGCCAAGCGACGGGTGAGCACCATCTCCGCCCGCCGCAGGTCACCGACGGTGTTCACGTTGAGAGCCAGCTCCTCCGACTCTGAGATCATGTAGGACTGCTCCAGCTCCAGCCCGGTGAGCATGGCCTTGCGGTCCACGACCGAGACCCCGCACAGGACCACCTCGCGACCGTCCACCGTCAGCGAGTACGTAAGGTTGAGGCCCAAGGCCCTCATCAGTTCCACGGGAACTGTTACGCAGAAGGAACCTACCTTCATCCCTTCGGCCTGTCGCAGCACCTCTTCAATGGTCTCCGGGCGGATCAGGGGCATATCTGCTGGCAACACCATGACCTGGTCGGTGGCCAGTCCGCTCATCGCCTGGTTGAGGTCCTCACTGTACCCTCTGCCGTCAGTGATGATGACATCGATCCCTCTCTTACGCAGATGCTCCTCCGTCCGAGGGGTGTTCGAGGTGATGGAGACGAGCACCGCTCCTACTCCGCTCGAGGCCATGACCGCTTCCAGCACCCTATCGATCATGGGTATGCCAAGGACGGGGATGAGGGGCTTCTCGCCCTCCATCTGCTTGATCCTACTGCCCTTCCCCCCCGCGGTCACGATCACATCGACAGGAACAGCATCACCCCTAATATCCCCACTATGACTACAGCAGGCTTGGCCAGCTCGTTTGTGGCTCCCATTATATCCCCGTTGACGCAGCCGAAGCTGCCATGCGCCTTGGCGGCAACTAGGGCTCCGGCGACGACGCTGGTGAGGACCATCAGGGTGATCAGGGTAATTGAGAAAAGCCCTAACCACGGGTACAGGAGGGGGATGAACAGAGATAGGAGGACGAACGACAGGCCTGAGGACAGGGCGGCATGGCCCTTCCGGCAGTTGCGCACGAACGGGCTCCCCAGCCCCTCGCGGGACGTGCCCAGAGCGGCCACCGTGACCAGGGCGTTCTTGCCCAGGACCTCCATGGCCAGCGGCAGGAAGAAGATAGCGTAGTCCCCCTCCCGACCGACGGACGTGAGGGCAGCGATGGTGAGAATGGTGAACATTATTCCGAAGCCAACGCCCCCGGCCCCCACCCTGGTGTCCTTCATGGCCGCCAGCTTCTTCTCGTGCGGTCCTGTGGCTATCAGCCCGTCCCCTAGATCGATGAGGCCATCGAAGTGCAGGAACCTGTTCAGGCCGTGCATCACCAGGATCACCAGGGTCGCTGACACCAGGCTGTCCAGGACGCGGGTCAGGAGCAGGAACAGGCCTCCGGCGATCACTCCGTAGAAAAGGCCGATGATGGGGGTTAGCCAGAAGTGGTGCGACAGCTGGTCCACGTCCTCCATATCGACGTTCACGGGAATGACCGTGAACAGCGAGAACTGCGCTTTGATGGCGCCTAGGAACCTAATTTGTCCTCACCCTCCAGCAGCTCGGTGTAGATCCTGGACATGATGGACCCGATGAGCGAGGCGACGATGTCATCGTGGAAAGGTCCTAGGACCCCGAGGATCCCCGGCTTCTTCTTGTCATAGCGTATGTACTCGAAGAGACCTTTGGTGCCGGCGATATACTGTGCGAGGGCTATCCCCAGCAGCTCGTCCGCCACCAGGTGCACGGGGTCCTCGCGGAACCGTCCCCGGTCCAGGCCGTACAGGTCGTCCCGGTTGCCCTTTTCCTCCAGGGCGAAGGCGGCGTACATCATGGCGTTGACGTTGATGTCCTTCCGCAGAACGGTCAGGTGCTTGAGGAACATCTGTTTCAAGGCCTCAGTGTCCCAGGAAGGGTCCGGGACATAAAGGGCGAGGGCCGCCTCCCACAATTCATCCGGACCGATGCCCAGCTCATCCAGGCGGTACCCGAAGTCCCTGGGACCACCGTTCTTGTTCCACTTGCGGACGGAATCGGCGACCGCCTCCCTCACCGTTCGGGCCATGATCATCCCGGCATCGGTGGCCGGCCCGCAGTAAAAGTCCCCCTCTCCCAGGGGACAGGCCACGGCCACGGCATCGCTGGTGGTCCCTGTGCCCTTGACGTTCATGTCCATCAGTGCCGCGCTCTTGGCCTCGGTCACGGTTATGAAAGCGCCTGCCAGACCCCCACACTCTATAGGGGAGTCCAGGAGGGCGATGATGTTTATGGTCCCGGCCACATGCTTGGGCAGGAGGTCGATGATCTCCTGGGGGAGCCTCTCCCCGGCATAGACGGCGTTGGTCACTCCAGCGGTGACTATGGCAATGACCTTCTTGCCGTTGAGCTCGTCCCTCTTCACGGTGAGGACGCGCGCTACGTCGGCGGCGGTCATGAAGCCCACGCTGTCATTCGGAAGGCCGTACTTGGTGCACACGTTCAAGAGGTCCTCCTCCGGGTGGTTGTTGTCGTAGCCCATCTTGACCTCCAGGATGAAGATGGTGTCCGTCTCCATGAAGCCGCCGCCCATGAGGGTGGAGCTGAGCACCTTGAACCTTGACGGCAGGTGCACGATGGCCACTGGTCTGTCCTGATATTCGCCCATCTCTATCCCAACATCGAAATCCGACATATTTGCACCTCACCTCAGGCCCAGCATACCTAAGAGGACGTCCTCAAGGTACAGCTGGACGTGTATACCTACGAATGTGAAAAGGGGGAGCATGATCAGGACGAAGAAGATCACCGCCGTCAACTTCATCACTCTGATGGTGTCCCTTATGACCAGGGGATCAAGGGACACCTCTCCATCTCCCATGTTGTAGTACCCCACCTTCTCGAACCTCACATGGAGGCCCCCAGCGACCGAGGCCATGGGCCATCCCTTGTTGGGGCTGCTGGTCTGGTGGTGATCGCGTAAAGCGGTGCGCCAGGCGTTCCGCCAATCCTTCCTGAGCAGGGCGAGGGAAAGCATGATGAAGGGGACGGAGAGGCGGGCGACCAGGTAGTGCGCGCAATCATCCAGGCGGGCTGTGAACCAGCCAACGTACCGATGCTTCTCACTGAGATAGCCTATCATTCCGTCCCCGGTGTTGGCGACCCTCAGGAACGCGGCCCCGGGTATCCCGGCGAGGCCGAAGTAGAACATGGGTGAGAGGACAGAGTCCACAAGGTTCTCGGACACCGTCTCCGCTGCACAGGAGATGACATGGGCACGATCGAGCTTGTTCACATCCCGCGATACCACCATGGACGCTTTCTTTCGCGCGGCGTCCAGATCGTCCCTCATGAGATCGTCCACCATGGGTGCGGTATGGGTCTCCAGCGCGCGGATGGCGAAGAGCGTCTTGAAGATTATCGCACAGGCGGCGGCCCACACCAACATCCCCAGCCACCAACGCGTCAAGGCGAGAATGATAGTGAAACCGAGGACGAAGACAAGGATGGGTATCAAGATCACGAGAACGCCCAGCGCCCTTTCCTTTCGTGTTCGGCGGGGCTCATCCCTCTTGACCAGGCCGTCGAGCGCCCCTATCAACCTACCCATCCACACCACGGGGTGGACGCGATTAGGTGGCTCTCCCAACGCCAGATCGATGACCAACGCCACTAGCGGAATGATGATAGCGTAAAGCCAGAGGTCCACACGACTACCTTCCTGAATGTAGTTCCTCTACCGTGGCCTTCAGCGCCTCCAAGAACTCATCGTCGCTCTCCCTGGTCTTCACGCAGAAGCGCGAGTAAGATTGGCCAGGAGGGCCGAAGGAGGAGCAGTCGCGGACCAGGACGTTATGGGTAAGCATCATCTCCTTGAACTTCGGGGAGGTGATCCCCAGAGGCCTCAGGGGATGGAAGAAGAAGTATGAATCAGGCATACGGATCCTGCGCTTGAGGATGTGCGATATCCCATCGCGCATCCTCTGCTTCTCGTCCAAAAGGAGGCGGATAGCATTGCGCACATGCTCCTGCTCGTTGGTCATGAGCTTTGTGGCCACCCTCTGCTCGATCGTTCCCAGGTTCCAGGACAGCCGGGCGGCGTCCATGTAGCGGACGACGTCCTTGCTTCCGAAGCCGTAGCCCACACGAAGCCCGGGCATGGCGAACGATTTTGTGAAGGACCTGATGATGAACATGTTGTCGTTGGCGGCCACCTCCCCCACGCAGGTGACCTCGCTATCCTTTTCGGAGAGCTCCAGGAGGGTCTCGTCCAGGAACACCATTATGTCCCGGCGTCCCGCCTCTTTGACGACCTCCATGACCTCCTTGCGGGTGAGCATCCGAGCGGTGGGGTTGTTGGGATTGCACACGTAGATCGCCTTGGTGCCCGGTACCATGGCATCTATGAACCCGGAGATATCCGGGTGGAAGCCATCGTCCTCCGGCAGGGGAACGTCCGCGAACTTGGCGCCCATGAGCTGGCAGGCGAAGCCGTACTCGGAGAACGTAGGGCGAGGCATGATGACCTTGTCCCCTGGCTTGACGAAAACCTCAGGGAACAGCCTGATGAGCTCGGCCGAGCCCGCGCCGACAACTATGTTCGCTGCAGGAAGCGCATATCTCTGGGAGATCGCCTCTTTAAGGTCCTTGCAGTGATCGTCAGGATAATTGACCATATCACTAGCCGCTTCCTGGATGTAATCGTTCAAACGCTCGGGAGGGCCTAGGGGATTGACGTTGGAGCTGAAGTCCCTGACCTCCAGTCGTCCCCACACATCGCCACCGTGCTTTGGCCGTAGCATGCCCAGGACCTCCGTGCGCACTCGGTCCTCAAGGCTCATCGGCCATCCTCCTTCCGTCGGGTCCTGCGGGGTATGGCATATATGCTGTCCCCATCGTTGAAGATCGCCACCTCCACACCATAGACCTGCTCTACCATCTCTGAGGTTATGACCTCCTCCGGCCGTCCGAAGGCCACTATCTTGCCCTTGGACAATATCATGACCTTGTCACAGTACTTGGCCAGAAGGTTGAGGTCGTGGGAGGCGATGACTATCGTGACGTTTCCGCTCAGCATGTCCCGGAGGTGTTCCATTATCTCCAGCTTGTACCTGAGGTCGAGGTGCGCCGAGGGCTCGTCCACCAGCATGACCCTGGGGCACTGCACGACGGCTTTGGCCAGGAGAACCCTTTGTGCCTCACCGGATGAGAGCTCGGAGAATCTCCTGTCTCGGAGGTGATAGACACCGAACTTCTCCATGGCTTCCACCACCATGCTCTCGTCCTCCTTGTTGTCCCACCACAGTCCTTGAGCGAATGGATACCGCCCCAGGAAGACGAGTTCCTGCACGGACATATTGAAGTCCTCGCTGAACTCGGTGGGGACGTTGGCGCAGACCTTGGCGATCTCCTCGATCTTCATCTTGGTGAGGTCCTTGCCCTCCATCATAATAGTCCCTACTCTGGGGCGAAGGATGCCGTTGATCAGGCGAAGCAAGGTGCTCTTTCCAGAGCCGTTGGGGCCGATAAGGCCGATGAACTCTCCCCTATTCCCTTCGAACTCCACTCCTCTCAGGACCTCAGTGCCGTTATAGCCGAACTGGACACCTTCGATCTTAATTGATATCTGCGGGTCATCCGCCATATTCTTTCCCCCTCTTAATCATGAGATAAACGAAGAACGGCGCACCGATGAGGGATATGACCGCCCCTATAGGCAGCTCGTTGGGCCGCACCGCCAGGCGAGAGAATATGTCCGCTGCAAGGAGCACGTTGGCTCCTAAGATCATAGAGGTTGGTATCAGCAGCCTGTGATCGCCTCCCACGAGCATACGGGAAGTATGGGGAACGATGAGCCCCAGGAAGCCTATTATCCCGGAGAAGGCCACAGATATGGCCGTGAGCACCGAGACCACCAGGATGGTGATGCGCTTAAATAGCCTCACGTCCAGGCCCAGATGCTTGGCGTGCTCGTCCCCCAGAAGGATGACGTTGAACTCCCTGGCATACAGTAGGAATACCATTGATAATATGAGGATGGGGACGATGATGATGAGGGCCTTGGTCCAGGACATATAGGCGAACGAGCCGTAGAGCCAGAACAACGCCCCATGCAGCCGGTTGTCGTCGCTGGACACTATGAGGACGGTGGTGATGGAGGATATGGCGATGCCTATGATCATGCCGCTCAGTACAAAGTTTACCGAGCGCCCTCCCGCGGATTCGGCCAGGGTCATAGTGATGAAGAACGCCACCAGGGCCCCGATGAGCGCGGCCACGGGGGTCGTGAACTCCGCAAGCGAAACGATGGATATGCCTGCCAGTATGGAAAGGATGGCACCCAGGGCGGCACCAGAGGAAACGCCGGTGATGTAAGGGTCGACCAAGGGGTTGCGGATAAGTGCCTGCATCACCACGCCGGACACGGAGAGGCCTATGCCCACGCCCATGACCGCCACGCTGCGGACCATTCTTGACCACACGATCTGCTGGGAGGCATCACCCTCGGCGGGGCCGAAGTTGGTGATGATGGAGATCATGCTGTTAATGACCGTCGAGAAATCGATATCCACCGCTCCCATTGACCACGAGATCATCAGGAGGAGAAAAAGGGAAAGAAGGCCGATGACCAGCACTAACACTAGCTTTGCTTTCGACTTCTGGACGATCGAACCTTCCATTGATTTTACCCCGGTGCCTTACTCGCGCCAACTCGCCACCAAGACGGCGGGGGTGAACTGGGACGCGGTCCCGGAGGGGAGGTAGTCCACGTAATCATCGCCGATGACGTTCACGCCATCGGTGGAGTGGGGCACCTCGCCGCTGAACTTATCCGGATGCATTATCTCAGCCAGTAGCTGGACCGCATCGACCGTCCTCACCGACTCTCGGTTGAAGATGTTCTCGCTTTCCCCGGTCAAGAAGTATATGTTATTATTCTTTGCCGCAGGACTCTCCTTCCAGAGGGAGTCACTCTTGAACCAGGCACTGGTGTTCTCAGGCGTTTCAGGGGAGTACATGATGGTCATGAAGATGTAGTCCACAGTGGATGCCTTGCTCTTCAGGACCTCCTCCGAGGCCATCTCAAAGCCGCTCATTTCCGCGAACACGTTGTCCCCTCCAGCCAGGTCGATGATCTCACCGATCGCCGTCCCTCCGCCCGCTGGCCATACGTTGGTGAATCCTGCCTCGGCATAGGTAACGAACATGATCGACGGCTTGTCCTCACCACTAATGCCTGCGCTGACGGAGTTTATCCGGGACTGCATGTCCTCCACCAGATCGTTGGCTTTGGACTCAAGGCCCACAAGCTTCCCGATCATCTCGATGTTGTCGTAGACCATTGATATGTTGGTGGCTGCGTTCACTATGAGCACCGTATATCCAGAAGATCGGAGCTGGATCGCCATATCCGTCTGGGTCTGAACGCTGTTGCTCACTATGACCAGGTCAGGGTTGTAGGATATGACCTTTTCATAGCTGGGAGTGTAGAAGCCACCGATGGTCTTGCCCGCATCGCGAAGGGTTTTGACCTCTTGAGGGTAGTCGCAGTAGTCCGTGACCGCCACCAGCTTATCCGTGAGGTCCATAGCCGCCACGATCTCCGATATGTCCGGCGCGCAGGACACTATCCTCTGAGGAGACGCGCTCAATGTGACGTTCGTACCCGAAGCATCCAGGACGGTGGCCGTCTGCGACGCTGAGTTATTGTTCTGGCTCAATGCCACCACTGCCACCACGGCCACTACGAGAACGGCCACCAGTGCAATGGCGATCATCTTCCTGTTTCCTGACCCCATATAATCACCCTAGAACGATACTCTTCCATAGTTGGATGATTCATCCAACATTGAGTAGATAATGGTGGGCATATAAGGTCTTTCCGAGAGTTGGATGTATCGACGTTCTTAGAATGAAAAACTGGGGGAAGGGGTTTAGATATCGAGGTGGTGGACCCACCCGAAGGGGTCCGGTCTCTCGCCGACCTGGATGCCGGTGATCTCGTCGAAGAGCCTCTTGGCCAAGGGGCCAGTCCTGTTATCGTTAATGGTGACAGTCTCTCCCTTGTGGAACAGCTCTCCCACCGGAGATATTACGGCGGCAGTTCCCGTTCCGAATATCTCGGTCATGCTGCCGTCCTTGATCGAGGCCATGACCTCATCGATGCTGATCCGCCTCTCTTCGACCTTGATGCCCCAGTGCCGGGCAAGCTGCAGCACACTGTCCCTGGTGACCCCGGCGAGGATCGTGCCTTCAAGGGGAGGTGTAATGAGGGTCCCGTCCTTGTAGAAGCATATGTTCATGGTCCCCACCTCATCGATGTACTTCTCATGGACTCCATCGAGCCACAGCACCTGCGAGTAGCCTCTCTTCTTGGCCTCGTAGGCAGGCAGCAGAGAGGCAGCATAGTTGGCCGCGGTCTTGGCCTCGCCCAGCCCTCCGCGGACGGCTCGGACGAACTCCCCGGAGGTCATCAGGCTGACAGGATTGAAGCCTTCTTTGTAGTAGGCACCGACCGGGCCGGTGATGATGAAGAAGGTGTACTTCTCCGAGACCCGGACGCCGATGTAATCCTCGGTGGCGAAAGTGAATGGACGAATGTACAGGGCTGTCCCCTTCTTGCTGGGTATCCACTCCTTATCCAGAGTGACCAGGGCCTCCACCGCTCCATTGAACAGGTCCTTCTCGACGCGGGGGATGCACAGCCGATCAGAGGAGTGCAGCATCCTCTCAGAGTGCTTGTCCGGGCGGAAGATATTGACCCCGCCTCTGTGATCGCGGAAGGCCTTCAGGCCCTCGAAGACGCTCTGTCCATAGTGAAGTGCGGACAAGGATGGCAGGATCTCGAACTTTCCGAAGGGTACGATTTTCGGTACCTGCCACTCATCGTTGGCATAGTCCATCTGGAACATGTGATCGGAGAACGTCTCTCCGAAGCTCAGATGGTCGAAATCAACCTCACCGATCCTGCTGTTTACGACCTTGTGCGTTTCAAATCTCAAATACATCGCCTGTGTGCCTTTCGGTAACACGGAAGGGATATAAGATTCTGTTCTAGCTGTTTTTTCATTGGCCAGTTGAAAGAGGGCAATACAAGCTCATGAGAGAGTAGGAGAAATAATGGCGGGGGATCCGTTGACAAGAGGAGGTAACTGAATGGCGGCAGTCCAAGGGACATAACCCCCGCTTGAACGAAGACCGAAATTCGTGCTTATAAAAAGGTTGGGGTTAGTTATTAAGAGTGATAACAGTGCACACGAGGCTCCTAATTTTTAACACTGAATCGAGCTTGAGATTCGCTAGACGACTGTTCAATTATTAAGGGAAATGCCCATTTGCGTCCATATGTGCATCCTTCCCGATCATGAGATATTGGGCCGTCTCCGCGATGGCGAGCTTAAGATAAACGGTTACTCCGAAGAGTCCCTCACCCCCAACGGCTACGACCTCAGGATATCAGAGATAAAGATCTCAGGGGGAGGTGAGGTGAGAGAGGGCACGGCGGTCATCCCGGCGGGGACCATGTTCTTCGTCTCTACCGTGGAGCGGGTGGAGCTGCCGCCCACGCTCAGCGCCCAGCTCTGGCTGCGGACGTCCTGGATGAGGAAGGGACTGCTTGCCGGCCTGGGAAAGGTGGACGCCGGGTTCCATGGAACCCTCACGTTCATGGCAGTTAACGTGTCCCCCGCACCAGTGGAAGTGCCCATCGGCAGCAGGTTCGTTCAGATCGTCTTCGAGACCCTCATGTCGCCGGCCAGGCTCACCTACGAGAAAAGGAGCGGCAACTACCAGGGACAGCGGGGGGTCACGCTAGCACCAGTCCACCAAGCCGATGTCGGCGGAGAAGACGCTCATCGACGGTGAGTAGGTCTTGAGCTCCTCCGAGCGCAGGACCGTTATGATCACTCCCATGCCCCTGGCCTCTGTTACCAGGCGCTCAAGGATGGGGCCGATGTCCTCGCGCTCGCATATGGTGTAGAGGTGTATCACCCCTCCCATCTTTAGGCGGGTGAGGGCATCGTGGAAGAAGTCCCGGGCGGAGTGGGGCAGGTTCATTATGATCCTATCGGCGCAGGGCACATCGAACACCAGCTGACGGGCGTCCCCCTCCAGAGGGACGACGTTCGTGACCTTGTTCAGCTGCACGTTCCTGATCAGGTACTCCACGGCATCGCGGTTAAGGTCCATGGCGTACACCACCTCCGGGTGTGCGTGCTTGGCTATCATGATGGAGAACGGACCTGCCCCGGCGAACATATCCACGACCCTCTCCCCCTCCCTTACCAATCTGGCTACGCGGTATCGCTCGTTGGATAGCCGGGGGTTGAAGTACACCTTCGCCGGATCGATGGCCAGCCTGATGCCGTACTCAGTGTGGACGGTCTCAGTGTCGTCTTCCCCGGCGACCACCTGAAGGTCCCGCACCCGCAGCTTCCCTTTAACTCCCTTGTCCAGGGCCACGGTGCGAAGGCGGGGGAATGTCTTCATAAGAGCTTCTCCCACCGATGACGCCAGCCCCGTAAGGTCGTCGTCCAGGCGGATTATCGCCACATCGCCTATGATATCGAAGGCCGAGGGGAGCCTCTCCTTGATCCCTATGTCCACAACCATATAGGCCCGGTAGTCCGAGGTCATCAGCTCCCTTTCGTCCAGATCGGCCTCTACCAGCTCATACCCCAGCTTGGAGGCCTCCTCCGAGAGCACAGGGAACAGGATGTGGTCCCCCTCCCTACGGATGCGAAAGGAGATGTCCAGCAGCCCTTCGGCTAAAAGCTTTTTACGTATGAACTCGGCTTCTCCCCTCGGCGCCTTCAGACAGGTGGAGCGCATATGGTGTTTCCGATGGGTGAATTGATATTTGTCGGTTTAGGGATGTCCAGGGCCGAGGACATGAGCGTTAGGGCGTTGACCACCTTGCGCAACTGCGATGAGATCTATGCGGAGTACTACACTTCCAAGCTTAACGATGCCTCGCATAGGGATGTGGAGGCCTTCATCGGGAAGAAGGTGACCGTCCTCAAGCGAGGGGATGTGGAGGAGAAGGACGTTATAATCAAGGCGGCCAGGGAACGCAAGGTCGCCTTTATCACTGCTGGGGACCCCATGTCCGCGACCACCCACCTGGACCTTCGTCTCCGTGCGGTAGAGGAGGGGATAGTCACCGACCTCATAAACGGTGTGTCCATCTTCACCGCCTGCTCGGCCGCGCTTGGCCTGCAGCCATACAAGTTCGGCCGCACGGTCACCATCCCCCTGCCGGAGCAGGGGTTCCTGCCATCATCACCCTACGAGAACATCCTGGAGAACCACTCCCGGGGGCTCCACACCCTTATCCTCCTGGACATAAAGGCCGAGGAGAACCGGTACATGACCGCCCCTATGGCCATGCAGTGGCTGATGGATGCGGAGGATAGGATAGGCTCCGGCCTGGTAAAGAGCAATTCTTTGTTCTGTGCCGCCGCCCGTGTAGGCTCGCCGAATCAGGCTTTGTTCGCGGGATACCCTGACGAGATACTCACCGTGGAACTGGGGCCGCCCCTGCACTGCATGGTCATGCCTGGCCGCCTGCACTTCATGGAGGCAAGGGGGCTGGTGACCTTCGCTAACGCTCCCCGGGATATTTTGGACGAAGGGGGGTCAGGGAGCGAATCCCAGAAGTAGCATCAACCGTACGCGGTCCCCCGCCTCGGGATCGGTCCGACCGGCATATCGGATCTTAGCGTTGGGTACCCTGGGAACGACGCGGTCCAGGACAGCCTTCAATGTATACTGGTCGATCTCTCGTCCGATGACCACGAGGATGGCCAAGGCCACCTTTTCCAGCGGCTGATCGAACCAAGGGGAAGTGAACGCCTCCGTCACCGCCTGCACCTCACCGTTCATGCCCCCTCCTTCCCCTATCCCCAGACGGAAATTTTTTACCGAGCTGAGGTCACCTCGCAATGTTGCTAGGTCGGACCGCGTGAGGACCTGGGCCAGCTCGATGGCTGGGAACATCATTATGGTGTCCATGACCCTGAAGGCTCGCCGCAGCGGCAGGTTAGGGGTCAGCTTCAGGAGTCCGTCGTTCGGGTATGTTATGGTGGCATGGGCAGCTTGGATTATGCCAGGGAGGGCCCTCTCGGCCGTGTCACGTCTGCAAGGCCCTTCCACAGAGAAGGGCATGGCCGCGGAGACCACCACCAGTTCGCTCTGGCGACGCGCGAAGTGAGCTATGCCCGGCGTCAGATGGGAACCGGTCTCCCCTCCTAGACCAGTGAACAGGAAAAGGATATCACTGTCCCCCAGAGCATCCTTGACCGCCCTGACCGCATGGTTGTCCATGGAGCTTAGCAACCTGGGGGACATCGAGCGGACCATGCGCACGCTGTCATCGTCCAGGACCACCCTTCGGCGGTGTGGTTGAAGGGTGCAGATGTCCCTCGA
>JAAYAX010000003.1 GCA_012719175.1 Methanomassiliicoccus sp. | reverse complement strand
AGAACTGGACACTACAAAGAACGAGCTAACGCAGCTCAAGGAACAGCACATTGCAGCCACTGGAGAACTGGACACTACAAAGAACGAGCTAACGCAGCTCAAGGAACAGAATCTAACAACCACCGAGGAGCTGGATTCCACAAAGAACGAGCTTGCTCAGCTGAATGAGAAGTACCAGTCAACGACCGAGGAGCTGGACTCCACAAAGAACGAGCTGGCCCAGGTGAAGGAACAATACTTCAGCACCAGTACGTCCCTGGACCAGACCGCGCAAGATCTATCGGCGGTCAGGGCCGACCTCGGAGCTAAGGACCAGTCCCTTGTAGAAGCCCTGTCCACGATAGAGGCCTTGAAGGGGACCCTGACAACCAAGGTAATGGAGCTGAACGATCGTACCGCCGAGCTAGAGAGCCGTCAACAGGCAGCCCTCAAGGCCAACGAGGAACTGTCCCGTCTACACGAGGAGCTCAGCACCAAGGCGGCGGTGATAGAGGCGGAGCGCGTCGCGTCATCCAAGGAGGTGTCCCGCCTGAAGGCCATCATCGATGGCATGCGCACCGGAGTGGCGGTCATATCTTCAGATGGGAAGATCCTAAGAAGCAATCCTGCCCTTCGCAACTTGTTGGGCACAATGGAACTGGAGGGCCGTCCTGCGAACGATGTGCTTCCTGACCTGGACCTCGGCCGGGCGGATTTCCGTACCTCCGTCGCGGAGGGTGTGGAGTTCGATGTCAGAGCATCATCCGTTGTCGATCCCGAAGGAGGAAAGGGAACTGTTCTTACCTTCTCGCCACGACCGGTCATCCCCAAAATTCTGCCAGCTGTAGTAGAGAAGGCCCCTGAGCCGCCCAGCCCCACAGCTGCCTTGGACGATCCGCTCACAGCGATACTGGGCAGCGTGTCCTTGGCCAAGGAGTACGTCATACCTGAGGGGCGGATGTACGGGATGCTCAAGCAGATAGAGACCGCCACCAACACCGCACGCAACAAGCTTATGGGGGTGAACGACGAGCCCACCTCGCTGGTCAAGGGAAAGGGGAAGGTCCTCATACTTGATGATGACGAGAGCGTGCTGGAGACCATAGGGGACCTCCTGCAGTACTTGGGCTACAAGGTGGAGATCGCCCGTGACGAGGAAGAGGCCATAATCCTATGCAAGCAGGCTGTGGATATCCACGAGCCCTTTGACATGGTCATCATGGACTATGTCAACGGCGAGGGCACACCTGGACAGCAGGTGGCGAACAGGATCTGGGAGCAGATCCCGCAGGCCCGTCTCATCGCCACCGGCCCCAAGGGAGATATGCCTCCCGCCGAGGAACTGGAGTCGCAAGGGTTCTCGGCAAGGCTCCTCAAACCCTATCTTGGAGACCAACTGTCACGAGTGATGGCCGAGGTTATGTCTAGAAAGTGACCTTTCCAAGTGGGAATGGCCTCCGGGGCTGAGACATCCCCTGAGCCCTGAAACTCCTTTATTCATCCATTTTTTCGTCAGAAGACAATGGGGGCAATCCTTTCACACCTACCCATGACCGTGATTGAGCCTGAAGGCGAAATGTTATTGACCAAGGTCATTGCTGACGCCTCCTCATGAAGGCAGGCGTGATCGCCGTCCAGGGAGCTTTCCCTGAGCATGTGCGGTCCTTGGAGAGGGCTGTTGCGAACAATGGGCGTAGAGGCAGCGTTATCACCGTCAGGCGACTGGAGGAGCTGGAGCAGGTCTCCTGCCTCATAATACCGGGCGGGGAGAGCACTGCCATCTCCAAGCTATTGAGCCGTCATGGTCTACATGACCAAATTGTCAACAGGGCGAGGGAGGGCATGCCCATCATGGGTACCTGCGCAGGATGTGTACTTCTGGCCAAGGAGGGCGACGACGAAGTGCACAAGACCGGGACGGAGCTTCTTGAGCTTGTGGACATTGCCGTTGACCGTAACGCCTTCGGGCGGCAGAGGGAGAGCTTCGAAGCTCCCTTGGAGGTAAAAGGATTGGACGCACCCTTTCCCGGAGTGTTCATCCGCGCACCTGTAATAAATAGGATCTGGGGCAGGTGCGAGGTCCTATCGACCCATGCAGGCAGGATAGTTATGGTGCGACAGGACAACCTCATCGGGCTGAGCTTCCACCCGGAGCTGTCCGAGGACTCCCGGATCCACGAGATGCTTCTCGGCCTTCTATGATATCATCACAAGTGGATGGCTTCGATTATCTCCTGGAGGCGGCTCATGGAATGCCCCTCCTCCACCACTGTGCCCGTCACCACAATATTGGCTCCCGCAGCCTTGACCCGGGCCGCGGTCTCCGCATCCCTGATGCCCCCACCCACTAGGAGAGGGACATCGATGGCTGCGCGCACTGCCCTGATCATATCCTCAGGGACCGGTTCCGGGGCTCCGCTTCCCGCCTCCAGGTATACGTACCGCATACCCAGGAATTGCGCCGCAAGAGCGTAGGCCACGGCGGTCTTGGGGCTGTCCCGCGGTATCACATCAGCCTGCCCCACTTCCCCCACCTTCATTCCCGGGGCCACGATGATGTAGCCCATCGACAAGGGCTCCAGCTTCAACATCTTGACGACAGGGGCTCCCTGCACCTGCTCCCCCATTACCATTTTCAGGTTACGGGAGTTCAGCATGCTCATGAAATAGATGGCATCCGCATGTGGCGATATGGCGTGAGCCCCTGATGGGAAGTAGATGACCGGAACATCGACGTTGGCCTTTATGGCCCGCACTGTCTCGTCGAGATTCTGCTGGGTAACATCGGTCGATCCTCCTACCATGATGGCGTCTGTGCCCAGCTGGCACGCCTCCTTACCGATGCTTCCGGCCTGGGAGGGTTCCTGCTTGGCAGGATCGATCAGGGTCATATGCAGACTGCCCTTTGTGAGCTTGTTCCTAAGCAACTCATCGACGGTCATAACAACAAACCTCCTAGCAAGAACGCCACCAGTGCCATCAACATTCCGTACTTGGCCCAACGCTGCCCCTGCTTGGGATTTCGGAAATGAACAATGGAGCAGTATATAAAAATTGCATCCGCGAACAGCACCGCCACCAGATACGCCAGGCCGAAGCGGCCGGTGATGAACGGCTCGAAGGACAGCAGCACCGCCACCAGGAAGGCCGCGCTGGCCACCGCCCCCGCCTTCCTCGCCCCTATGGTCTGGGGCAGGGTCCTCCGGTCGAAGTCCGAGCTCATGTCCTGGACGTCCTTGACTATCTCCCTCCCCAGGGTCGCCAGGAAGGCCATGAAGGCGAAGGCCACAGTAGCCTCTATCCTGCCTGTAACCGCTCCTCCCAGGAGGAAGAGCGCGCCTGTCAGCCAGGCTATGGAGAGGTTGCCGGCGAGCCCCATCTTCTTGGTCCTGAGTTCATATGCCAGCATGATGGCAACTGCCGACACCACGATGAGGAACGAGGCCACGTCCCAAAGCAGGACGGAGAGGGCCAGGGAGAGGATGAACGCAGCGATGGAGATGTTCCGCGCTGTCTCGGGTCTCATCCTTCCAGAGGGCAGAGGCCGCTCAGGATGGGCAAGCTTGTCCACATCCCGGTCCAAATAATCGTTGAGGGAGTTGCCCCCGATGATGAACAGGAACACCACGCCGGAGGAGATCAGGATGACCATGGGGTCGTCCACAATGTTCGTCCCCGCCGCCACCAACATGGCCAGGAGGAGGCCCACCACCCCCATGATGCAATTGCCCACTCGGAACAGCTGGATGAACCGGTTCACAGGGGCCCGATTAATAAGGTCAATATAATAACCCTTCGTCAGGGGCCAGGCCGCCTGAAGGCCGCTCCGAACTGCCTCTCCTCAAGCTCGATCATGGCCTTTGCGCTTGAGGATATGCGGCGAACCGAGTGACGGCACTGGGGGCCGCAGGGGACCGAGAAGGCCCTATCGTTTCGTACCGGCCAGTACTTTATCCTATGTCCATTGTAAAGGAAACGGATCTCCAGGAACATGTTCTCATAGGCGTCGCAAGTATCTCCGGGAGCGTCCGCCGCCTCCGCCCGGTATATCTGGACCATGGTCTCGCCCTCCTCTGTTAGACGGCGGCATAGACCACGGACGTACCAGGTGTTGAACTCCATCCTGGCCAGGGTCTTGGCCGCTCTTTCCGGCTCGGTCCTCCTTATGCCTCCCAGGGGTGAGGGCTCATACTCCGCCCACATCTCCTTGGGGCTCAGGGCCTGAGCCAGGGTCACATCGTTGCCTGCGGACAGCGCTTCCTCCATCAGGACCTGAAACCGCTCCTTGCCAAGAGGTGACAGGTTGGGGCTCCTGTAGGGATTGCTCTCCTCCTCGGCCTTGTGCTCGATGAGCATCCATCGGCGGGTCTCTTGGTCAAGCTCCTCGTACAGCATATCACTATCCTCAACGGACCAGGAATAATAGAAACTTATCCTGGGATTTGACGACCCATTCGGTTATCTTCCATGCTCCTTTGTTCATAAGGGTTATATTCTGAATAGGTGTAATGAGAAATGATGCTAGCCAATGATATCACGGCCGATGTGGAGCTGGTCCGCTCGATGGTGGCGAAATATTTCTCCATCTACGATGTGAAGGTCAGCTACGAGTCCGTGAAGATGCTGGTCCGACCCGACGAGACCATGCTGGAGTCGAACTTCGAAAGCCTTCGCCAGGACATGAAGGCCAAGGGGTTCGTGCCCATCATCAGTTATTCGGGAGGGGAGCACGCCGTCACCGTTATGCGCCTTCCCCAAGGAAAGAAGCGCAACTTGTGGATCAACCGTTCCCTGCTCGTGATCACCTTCCTGACCACCACCCTGGCAGGCATGCTGCTGTGGTCCGACTACTCTGGCTCTCCTGAGTTTCTCACCGTGGATAACATCCTGAACGGGGCGGTGTTCTTCGCCATCCCCCTCATGGCCATCCTGGGCATCCACGAGCTGTCGCACTACTTCATGTCGAAGCGACACAAAGTGGACGCTTCCCTGCCTTACTTCATCCCATCCATTCCCCCGTTCGGAACGTTCGGGGCGTTCATCTCCATGCGCGACCCCATGCCTAGCCGCCGGGCCCTGGTGGACATAGGCATCGCCGGTCCCCTGGGCGGCCTGGCTGTCACCATACCGGTGGCACTAGTAGGGTTGTTCCTGACCGCGAACGGTCATGCGGTGGAGGGCACTATCGGGCAGGCGGGAGCTATGTATGTCGTCATCCAGCCCCTGTACCAGCTCCTCTCCCTTCTGGTGCCCATGGCTGACAACATGGCCCTGCATCCCACCGCCTTCGCGGCGTGGGTGGGCTTTTTGGTTACCGCGATAAATTTGCTGCCGGTAGGCCAGCTTGACGGCGGGCACGTGGCCCGCGGTCTGCTGGGAGATAAGGCCAAGTACCTGGGGTATGCGACGTTCATCGCCCTGATACTGGTCGCGATGCTGTATGACGGATGGTTCCTCTTCGCCCTCCTGGTCTTCTTCCTGGGCCTGAACCATCCCGCGCCCCTGAACGATATCAGCAAGCTGCCCAAGCGCACCTTGGCCCTGGGCACAGCTGGCTTATTGCTTCTCACAGTGACCTTCGTTCCCCAGCCCATCATAATGGTGACGCCTGACTACTCATTCGAGATGACCGCCCTGGGTGGCAACAACACCACCGTGGCCGCTGGTGGGATGGCCGTTTTCCAGGTGTTCATCAACAACACCGGTAACATCGATAACGATCTGAGGCTGACCCTGGAGGATGTACCGAGGAACTGGTCAGCGTCATTGTTCCTGTCCAACTCCTCGGCCGTGGATGCCACCAACGTCCTGGACCTGAGCCTGGATTACAAGACCAACGCCACGGTCATCGTGCAGGTGCAGCTCCCAGGAGACCTGTCCGAGATCACGCGTGACATCTCCCTCGTGGCCAAGGGCACAGGGGCGGAGAAGGTGCAGGTGCTCACTGTCAGCGTCGTCTGAAGATGCAGTAATGGCGGTCCAGGGACCGATGCACCTTCTGCTGGTGGGTGTGGACCAGGTCCAATCCTTTAAGCTGCTGGGGGCAGGGACGGGGCAGCACCATTCCCGCCCGGGACCCCTGGTCCAGCACCGATGCCATGGAGGTCAATGCCCGGTCGTAAAGCTCTCCCAACGGTTCCCTCCGCGTGCTGGTCGCCCGCCCGTAGGGGGGGTCCGTGGCCACCGCGTCCACCTTTCCGAACCTGCCTTCGATATCTCCGATGTCCGCCACCTCCATGCAATCATACGGGAGGCCGAAGTGCTCCAGGTTCTTCATGCAGCCCTCCACCATCTCCGGGGATATGTCCGATCCGCAGGCCCTTACTCCTATGGAGGCCGCTTCGATGAGCACACCACCGGTTCCACAGAAAGGGTCCAGGAGCCGCTCGCCCCTCTTAACAAGAGTCATGTTGACCAATGCCCGAGCATAGCGTGGATGAAGGGAAATGGGGGAGAAAAAGGGGCGTTCTGCCACCTTGCGCTTCTCGAACGCGGAGCGGTCCACCTCCGCTTCACATATGTAGATATGGGCCATGTCCGAGATCATTATCCTAACGTCCACATCGGGATGGGACAGGTCCACCTTCCTGCCCTTAGCGACCACGCCCCCCACCTCAGCGGCCAGCCTTCCAAGGTCAAGGTCTTGATGCTGTCCCTGGAACCTCTTGGCCCGAACGGCGACGGAGCCAGGAGGGAGATCGATACTTTTCGCGAAGGCGTGCACCTCCTCCACTGGACAGGATCCCAGATGCCTGCCCAATCGGTGCGTCAAAGCCAGGCGGGTAGCTATCCCTGCGATCCTGTCGCTCTCCAGCCCGAAGATGCCGTACCCCGGCCCGTACGCGGTGGCGGTAAAACCATCACACTCTGCGGTGCAGCTGCCGAAAGCATCCGCGAACGGCAGGGTCGGATGCTCCCCTGAAAGTTCAAAAAAATAGGGAATGAGGCTCATGCCCTCCCTCCTTCATGGGAGAGCAAGGCCGTTCTACCATGCTCAGTCTCTGACGCCCTCTTCGCCAACGCTTATGACCGCCTCGGCCTCGGGAAGGTTAGGGGAGTCAATTAACCTTGCTATGCGCTTACCTCCCTTGCTCTTCCTCAGGTACAGACGGTAGGTGGCAGCATGTCCGACGATGTGGCCTCCAATAGGTCGGGTCGGGTCCCCGAAGAACGCGTCAGGCTTGGCCGATACCTGGTTGGTAACGGCGATCACCGCGTTGTTCAGGTCGGCGAACCGTAGGAGGTCGTGCATGTGCTTGTTAAGGTTCTGCTGCCTCTCGGCCAGTGCCCCCCTTCCAACATACTCCGCACGGAAGTGGGCTGTAAGCGAGTCGACTATCATCAGCCGCACGTTGAGATCGTGGGCAAGGTCCTGCGCCTTCTCCACCAGTAGCATCTGGTGATGGGAGTTGAACGCTCTCGCCACATGGATCTTCTTCAACGTCTCCTCTGGATCCATGTCCAGGGCAGCTGCCATCTGGACGATCCTCTCTGGGCGGAAGGTGTTCTCGGTATCGATTATGAACACGTTGCCGTCAAGGCCTCCATCCTCCACCGGACGGCCGGCGTTCACGGCCAGCTGGAAGCACATCTGGGTCTTCCCACTTCCGAACTCACCGAAGAACTCGGTGATGGACTGGGTCTCCAGACCTCCCCCCATCAGCTCATCGAAGGCCTTCGAACAGGAGGTCAGCTTGTGGATGTTCCTCCTTCTCTCCAATATCAGGTCTCCGGTCTCAAACCCTCCGACGTCCGCGGCCTGCTTGGCTGCTGCGATGATCTTCACCGCTGTGCTCTCCCCTATCTCTGCTACCTCAGATAGCACCTTGGGGGATTCCACTGCTATAGCCATCAGGTCGACATAGCCGGCATCACGCAGCTTCTCTGCAGTTGCGGGTCCTACTCCAGGCAACTCTTCTATGCTGTTTGCGGGCAATTATGCTCACCTTATCCCAACCAAACTCCCTCGAACTATAAAAGCACCCCCCCAGTTGGTCGAAAGTACCATCTAACAATTGAAGGCCAGCATCAAGAAAAGGGACCGAAAAACGAAAGCACCGAGGTCAATATGCTGCCTCAGAGCATTTCTTATAAAAATATTACATGGTCGACAGTCCGGTCATATTCCCATGTGATTTTGGTCGAGAGCCCACCACTTTCACTCTCATGAGCTTCAAGCGGTTGTTAGTGTGTGCATCGTCCCATTACGATTCAAACCACATCATGTACCTTCGATCCCACCTTTCTCACCCTCCAGGGCGGACCATTTATCAGCATCATGAACTGACCACTAGCGGTCTCCAGTTATTACCGCCCTTGAAAAGTTTTATTATACGATTGTTCTTAGGGAACTGCCATCAGGGAGCTTCGAAATGGCCCGAAAGAAGAGAAAGGAAGAGAAGGAACCGGAATACGAGTGGGTCCCTCCAGAGTTCGATGAGAAAGCCTTTCTCGTTAAGGACATTGTAGGAACCAAGGCCTTGATGCTGACCGCGATCATAGCCGGAGCGTTCGGGGTCGTGGCCGCGCTGGTCGGCAATGTCTTGGGCGTGATATTCGGCCTCATAGTGTATTTGATAGGGGCTGTCACCCTCAATTACGTGCTGAGGTACATGAAGATAAGCATGAGCGACATTGACAAGAAGACCATGATCGGTAACCTTGCCCTGTACATGCTACTCTCCCTGGGAATCTGGATATTGTTGCTCAACGAGCCGTTCATCTGAACGGCGCTCAGATCTCCCAACTCATTCTTTTATCCAATAATGCGGATAGCAAGGGTCGGTTCTCCTCTATCAGCACCTCTTCCCCCATCCGCACTTCCGCGGACATCTTTTTTCTTATGTCGCTGCCCAACGCGGCCGTCGATAGCTTAGCCCTGACCAGGTCGTCCGCCGAAGGGTAGTCCCGGGGAGCCACCACTGTCCAATGGCCATCCTCTAGGAAAGGGCGGCTTAGGCCATCGTTCCCCCATCGCTCCAAGAACGAGGAGGCGTTATCGATCCACGCCGGTGGGCCTGAGTGCCTCCTTCCTCTTGATAGGACAAGCTCTTCCAACTCCAGAATGAAGCTGAGGTCCTCGGCAACATGGAAGGCGCGGTCTATGACCCTGAAGTCATGAGACGCCAGGAGAGCGCGGAGGCCGTCGAGGCTCCTTCTGATCTGAGGGTAGAGGTTGTCATCGATCAGGGACGGCCTCTCCATGCTTACCAGAAGCACCCCGCTCCCCCGCTCTTCCAGCATCGCTTTCACCGATCGCAGTTCCAACGGCTCGCGCCTTCGGGGGAAGAAGAACCGCTCGGACGGCTCTTTCAAGTATGCTCGTGCTGCGAAGATGAACAGTGCCAGGCAGTTCGGGGACAGCGCTGAGGCCACGTTCCTTTTACTGTCCACAGGATCGTAGAATATGAACGGCTCATCGAACTTCTTTGTACCCTTCTTCTCCAGCCATATGGCAGTGCCCCTGGCCCAGCCCTCACTGGCCTCCAGCACCTCCCTGAAGGTATCATACCTCATCACCAGCAGCTCCAGGAGATAGCCGGAGAAGCCCTGCACCCTGGCCTCGGCCCCGTACACGCCGATCCCCTTGGCGAACTGCTTCAACAAGCGGACCTCTCCCTTCTGTCCCTCCCCTAGATGGGACTGAACGTATTTGGTGTGGAAGGGGGTGCGGTCCACCGCGGACCTTAGCAAGGCCGTGTCGGTTATCTGGTAGCAGGGAACGAGGTCCACCTCCAGATCATCCCACTTACCATGCACATAGGGGTGCTCGGCATAGCGCTCCTCGTGGACGCTCAGGATCCTCTTGCCTATAGCCAGACCAGCCGCTTCCAACCGTGCGCGAGGAATGGTTTCTGGGAAGAGGATGAATATGTCGATATCCGGCTCCCGAAGGAAAGTGTCCTTGGCCACCGAGCCCACCAGGGTCACCCTCAGTTCGAGGCCTTCCTTGTCGGCCTCTTCCTTCGTCCTTGCCAGCAGGGAGTTGACGCTCCTCTGTATCGCCTTCCTTCTTTCTGGCGTGGGCGATATCTTCTTTAGAACATCATCCTCCAGGACCATGATGGCAGGATAACCGTTTCCAGAAAAAGGCTTTTGCTCTACGGAGCTAACATCGACAATGCCGCATTTAAGAGCGGGCCCGGGCCCAATGAGAGCATGGCTTCGGGGACAGAGCTCCAACGATCATCTGCCACTCCATGTTCTCATATGGTAGACAAGATGCGGGTACATTCCATCATCTTCATTTTTTTCCGAACGGGGCGAAGGAAGGGCACCAAAAAGATATGACCCCTGACGGCCTTATCGAAGGCAGGTAATCGGTATAGAACTCGTGAGCGAAAACAGCGGAGAGCGGATTATCATAATCTCCCCGCGATAGGCTTTAAGGAGGTACGAGCATGTTAGATCTTAAGAGTGTGAACTTTGACCGTGTTCTAAGAAGATACGATATCCAGATGGAGTCCAAGGAGTCACCTGAGGAGCTGGCGGCGAGAATGGTGCCTAAGGACCCCTACCTCCGAAAGGTGGTCGAGGATGTCGTTTTCATGCGCTCTAAGAACATCACGGAGAATGTGGCCTCGGCCCTGAAGAACTATAGTCCAGAGGAGGTGATCGAGCAAGGCCTCATCAAGGGTATGGACATAGTGGGTGAGCTATATGGAAGGGGCATCTACTACCTTCCGCACGTGATGGTGGCCGCCGAGGTCATGGACAAAGGGGTGAAGCTGTGCGAGTCCCAGATGCAGGGGGCACGCGAGACACGAGGCAAGGTGGTTATGCACGTGGCCGAAGGAGACCCCCACGACATCGGCAAGAACATAGCTGCCGTGCTCCTGAAGTCCAACGGCTACACTGTCGTGGACATGGGGAGGGATGTATCCATACAGGACGTCATAACCACCGTGGAGAACGAAAAGCCGGCGATATTGACCGGCACCGCGCTCATGACCACCACCATGTCCGCGTTCCCCAAGATCTCCGAAAAGCTTCGGGAGCGGGGGATCAACATCCCCTTCATATGCGCGGGCGGGGCGGTGAACCGTGCGTTCGTGGAGTCCTATCCCATGGGGGTGTTCGCGGCCAAGGCCATACAGGGTCCGGCCCTGGCCAATAAGACCATGGAGGGTTACGACTGGAGGCGTCTCCGGGAGAACTGGGATAAACTTACGGCAGCTAAGGAGTAGGAGGCATCAAAATGGCTATCAAGAGATACACGAGGATGGAGTACGGATCCCCGGACGAGATGGTGTTTGGTGAGGCCAGGTATCCCGTCTCCTATGGTCTGGGGCAGACAGTGGGAGCGGGTGTCGTGGTCCCGGAGATCAACTTTGCCCCCCGGCCGGGCGCGGAGAAGAGTCCTGAGTCCCTCAGGAGGGAGTACGTCGACTACATAACCAAGGACATACTGGACAGGGCGATCACCCTGGGCTTCCCCACGGTGCAGCTGGAGAACGAGCACATCTTCCAGATGGTCAACGAGCCTCAGAGGTACGAGAAGCCGGTGGTCGCAGGCCAGAAGGAGATGATGCAGAACTACCATGATGAGTATGGAATCGCTCTATCCATCCGCCATACAGTTGCCGACCCCCGACTAGCGGAGGAGGGTCTGCGCATCGACATGGACAAGAAGCACAGTTATCCAGAGAAGTGTGTGGAATCGATCGAGGTCGCGGCCGAGAACGGGGCGGATCTGCTCTCCATCGAGTCCACGGGGGGCAAGGAGGTCGCCGACTACGCTATCCTGCGCCAGGACATCCGTGGGTGGTTGTTCGGCATCGGCTACCTCGGCTCCATCGACATGGCGTGGATATGGCCCCAGATCGTCGACATCGCCAAGAAGAACAAGGTCCGTGCCGGTGGGGACACCAATTGCGCAGGCGCGAACACCTCTATGTTCATGGCTGGCGGTTACCTCGACCGGGACATCCCCCGCACCTTCGCCGCGGTCACCAGAGCCATCGCCTCCGCCAAGACCCTGGTGGCGTGGGAGTGCGGGGCTACCGGCCCCGATAAGGACTGCGGATACGAGGGCCCCATCGTCAAGGCCATCGCTGGTAAACCCACGGCCCAGGAGGGTAAGAACTGCCAGTGCGCCCACGCTGACCTCATGGGAAATCTCATAGCTCAGGTGTGCGACCTGTGGTCCAACGAGTCCGTGGAATACCACCCCGAGTTCGGCGGATCGTCCGTTCAGTGCTGGCTAGGCTCCATAGGATATGAGGCCGCCCTTATGAACATGGCCAAGCAGCTGAAGCAGGACCGGCTCCTCCGTGACCTGTACATGGCCACGGACCGGTACCGCAGTCCGGAGGCTTTCATCCTGGCCTATGATAATGCCTACAAGATCGGTCAGGCCATAGTGGAATATGGAAACGATATCTACCTCCGCTCCAAGGCTGCAGGCATGACCGCGGCCAGGCTAATCGAGGAGGAGAACAAGGCAGGTAAGCTGAGATTATCCAAGCACGAGCAGGACATGCTTCGTCGCATCATCACCGACCTGTCAGCCCTACCTGATGAGGAAGGTCTCTTCCAGGAGATGTGCCTCAAGGCCTACAAGGACGTCCCCCTATTCAATCCAAAGAACTATGAGATGTAAGCAGGTCGAGATGGAGCGGACCCCATCAAAGCATAGGCCGGTCCCATGCCCCACTAATTCAGAAACAGAACGGTAGATCAGAAAGAAGGAAAGTATAGGGGAGGGCTGACCCCTCTCCTATTTTTATTTTAAAATGTTCTTCTGCAGCTCCTTCACTTTGAAGACCTTCTCGGGGCAGACCCTCTCGCAGCGCAAGCAGGCGGTTCCGTTGCATAGGTCGGAGGCGATCCTCATGTTATACGTATCGCCCATGGGGGTCATGGTGATGGCGTTCTCGGGGCAATCATCGACGCACTTGCTGCAACCGATGCAACCCTCGAACGATCCCTCCATGAAGATGCCTATGTCCCTGAGGACCCTCAGTCCCTTGTAACCTAGATCGGGTATGTCCCTGAGCACGGTACGAGTGACCTGGGCATCCTTGATCTTCTCCGGCAGGGGCTGGATGTCCTGGAGGCCCAGCATCATGTTGTACATCTCCATAGGCATTCCCTCGGTCCAATATGCCAGCTCCTGAATGAACACGGTCTCGAACACCTTGTCGGTGGCGAACATGACGTGGTTGGCACGTATGGAGTTGGCCAGCGACTGCAGGTTGTCCAACAGTCCGGGGTCCCGGACCAGGTCCAGGGCCAGGGCCAGAGAGGTGTTCCCGTACTGGAAGATCTGACCGCAGGACGGAGGTAGCAGTCCTACCCTCTGCGCCTTGTGGGCGTCCACGTACGTACCAGACGCCCCGCTCATGTACATGATGTCCAGTTCCTCGAACTTGAGCCCCGCGTGCTCCAGCAAGGTGAAGTGACCGGCCCTCATGGCACCGAAGGTCTTGGAGGCCTCGACAATATCGTGCTCGGTGAGTATAACCCCATCCTGAAGGTGGAGCCTGCCATCGACGGTGTTGATGTGAGGCATCTTTATCAGGCCGTTGCTCAGACCCTCTGCGATGGCCGCGATGACACCGGTACCGGTGATACCGGTCGCCTTCCCGTGCATGGCGCTCTCCGTGACCACCGTTCCGGTGTTGGGGTTGACCGTGTCACCCTCCTGAGCCAGGATGGCATCGTCGAGAACGATGCACTTCCAGTCCATGAACGCATCCACGTCGCTGATGGCTCCCGGAGCTGCCAGCATACCAGCCTTTATGGACTGTCCCTCGATGGCCGGACCGGCCGCGGCCGAGCCGGTGTAGATCTCATCACCGACCTTGAGGGCCATCTCGGCATTGGTACCATAGTCGGTGACCAGGACGTTCTCCTTCCGGTCCAACAGGTTGGTCTTATACATCATGGCCAGAGCGTCCGCACCGATCTCGTGGCGGATGGCGGGGGGCACATATAGCTCGACATTGTCAGACAGCTCCAGCCCGATATCCGCAGCGTTGAGGACCGTCGCATCCCTCTTCTGTAGCTCGACCCCTCGGCTCTTAAGCGCATTAGGCATGGCGAAGGCCAGGTCACGTACCTCCATGTCCTGGTATATCGAGAGCTGGATAGGGTTACCACAGATGGCCACCCTCTCCACTTTTTTGAGATCGATGTCCAGCAGCTTCATGAGCCTGTTGGAGGTGTCGATCAGCAATCTGTGGGCCAGTCCTCTGTCCACCTCGATGCAGAAAGTCAGGTGATCCATGACGTTCGCACCTGGAACAGGATGGCGCATGGTTATTGCTGTGGAGATGATCTTCTTCGAGTCCAGGTCCACCGCATGCATTCTTGTACCGCTCGTTCCCACATCTATGGCTAGTCCGTATTTCTCCATTTGATCACCTCATTGCTGATGCTCGTGCTCGTGCTGATGCTCGTGCTGATGCTCGTGCTCCTCTACCTCGATCTCCATGCGGTCGTTCAAGCCCTCAAGGCTCTCTTCCATGATCTCCTCAACCTCATGGTCTGACAGCCCCATGAGCACACACATGAACTTCATCTCACCTTCTTCCACTGCGGGCGAGGACAGTCTGTTCAGCGTCTCTGCTCCGAGGTCAGTATCGATGAGGTTTACCTTCAGGGTACCGAAGGGCGTGGTGATGAACGTCTTGGCATGTCCTATCAGGACCTTCCCCATCTCATTGACCTTATCTCCGACAGAGACCAACAGGCCCTCCATGAGGGAGACGAACTCGTCGGAAGGGATGGGCGGATGAGCGTGAAAGGTCAGCTTCATACCATGGGCCCCGGTGTCGGCCATCTTCTTGGTATCTTCGCTCATGGTGCTTCCCTCAGTAGCTCCAACAGGCTCTCCAGCCCCTTGGCCTGTTTTGCCGAGATGAAAACGATCTTTGATTTGGGAGTGATATCTCTCACCATCTCACTTACCTTGTCGCGGAGCCCATCGTCGACCAGGTCGATCTTGTTGATGGCCACGATGTCCGACCCATCGATCTGGGTCCTGCAGAAGGTCTCAGCCTGCTTGAACAGCTTCTCTGCCCTGAAAGCGTCCACGATCCCGATGGTGTACATCGCATCCTCTCCCACCATAGCGATGCGAACCATTTTCTTGATGATGTTGGGTAGGGCTATTCCTGTGGGCTCTATTATGATAAGGTCGGGCTGATACTCCTTGCTTAATATCTTCAAGGTGTTCTGAAGGCTTCCTGCCAAGGTGCAGCAGATGCATCCCTCGGTGAGCTCCACGCTCTGGAACCCGAAGGAATCGATGACCGCTCCATCGACCCCAATCTCCCCGATCTCGTTTACAATGATGGCGACCTTTTTACCTTCCTTGCCCAGCTCTGAACCTAATTGAACTAGTAGTGTGGTCTTTCCACTACCTAAAAAGCCCACTATTTGGCAGATTATCATCATAGAATTTACGCGGTATAAGTATTACTAATTTTTGCCTCTTTGTCAAGCAAATGTATTTTCCACAGAGAAAATAATGGACATCCAGATGAAAAAAAGTCATGCGTCAAGGTGCACAGGCCCCTTGCCGTCCCCGATGATCTCCCACCCCCGCGAGCGGGTAGAGCGAATAGTCTTACCGATCTGAACGGTCATGAGGTCCTCGGCAGCTATGGTGCGTGCCCCCGAGGCCTTCTCGATGTGCTCCGCTTGCTTCTTTACTCCCTCATGCACCAACCGCATCCCGAAGTGGGTCAGGATGACCACCTCCGGCGAGATCTCCGTGGCCAGCTGGGCGGCGTCCTCGGTGCATAGATGCTTAGGCACCCTGGAGTTGAGGGGCCGGGTAAGGTTCAGGACCAGCACCCTACACCCTGCATGCTCAGCCTGGAGGTAGTCCGCGTACTCGGTGTCCCCGACGTACGAGATGACCCCCGATGAGGTATGGAACTTGAAACCCACTCCAGCAGGATCGTTGTGGGACGTCCTCGTGGCATCCACCTTCATCCCTTTCACGGTGAAGGAGGACCCGGCCTCCACCGTTTCCACTCTTTCCACTATGGACTGGTGGTACTCAGACACGGCCTGGCTGAATCCATCGGCCCCCTTGATCGCACTGATGCTGCCTACAAGAGTCCCAGAACGTTTGAAGCCCCCTTTGGTCATCCCCTCGATGAGCATCTCTGCGTCCGCGTAATGGTCGGGATGGCAATGTGAAATGAGGACCGCATCTGTCTTTGCGGGATCCAACGCAAGCTTCCGCATCCCCATCAGGGCGGAAGGGCCGGGGTCCAGATGGATCCGGGGACCATCGTTCAAGTATATGCCCCCCGTGGCCCGGATCTGGTATATGGTGGCGAACCTTCCACCACCCGTCCCCAAGAATGTTATGCTGGTCAATGTTGCCCCACCTATTACAGGACCCTAACACCATACGTTCTTAACAAACTTCCCAGACGGATAACGTTAATTAATATCCATAATCATGGCCTGTTGGTCAGATGCTAACCGTCATCAGGGATGCAAATATCGTCACCCAGGACGCAGAACGTCACATCATACGTGGGGACATGATGATTAGGGACGGAACCATAGAACAGGTCGGTGGAACCGTCCGCGGCTCAGCGGATGTAGAGATCGATGCGACCGGCGATATAATCATCCCAGGGTTGGTAAACACTCACACCCACGTTTCCATGGCCATACTGAAGTCCATAGCTGACGACCTCCCCTTCCCCCAGTTCCTGGACAAGGTGTTCGCCGTGGATGCCAAGAGAACAGACAGGGATATCCGTGCAGGGGCTGCCCAGGGCTGCGTGGAGATGATACGCTCTGGCACCACAACTTTCCTGGACCTGTACTACTCCGAGGATATTATCGCTGGGGCGGTAGAGCAGGCAGGCATACGTGGGATCCTGGGCTGGGCCGTCTTGGACCAGCAGTACACCACCCAGAGAGGAGATCCCCTGGAGAACTGCAAGCGCTTCCACCAGCAGTTCAAAGGAAGTGAACGCATCTACCCTGCGGTGGGCATCCAAGGCGTATATGTGTGCTCCACCGAGACTCTCCTCGGAGCTCGCGACTACGCATTGGAGAACGATCTGCTCCTCACCTTCCACCTGTCGGAAACGCGCAAGGAGGTGTCCGACTGCAAGCGCAAGGAAGGCAAGAGGCCTGGGGACTATCTTTCATCCATAGGATTCCTCAACGATCACTGCGTGGCCGCGCATGCCGCATGGCTCACCATCAACGAGGTTCGGGCCCTGGCTGCGGCGGGCACCAAAGTATCCACCTGCCCCTGTTCCAATATGAAGCTGGCGACAGGGGGAGTGGCACCCCTCCCGGAGATGTTCCAGAATGGAGTGACAGTCTCCATCGGGACCGATGGGTCCACAACGAACAACAGCCTGGACCTCTTCGGTGAGATGAAGACCCTCTCCCTCCTGCAGAAAGCTAATCGCTGGGACCCTACCGTGCTCCCGGCCCAGAAGGTGCTTGATCTGGCCACCATAGAGGCGGCTCGGGCGGTGAGGATGGACCAACTCATAGGGTCCATAGAGGTAGGTAAGAAGGCCGACCTGGTGATATTGAACGGCAAGGCCGCCAACCTTCGTCCCGCCAGGCCGGATACGATTGTATCGAACCTAGTGTACTCCGCCTGCGGAGGGAACGTTAAGTCCGTCCTTTGCGATGGCCGGGCGGTCATGTTGGAGGGCGTCTTGACCACCATGGACGAGGAGAAGGTATTGGTCGATGCCGAGGATGCGGCCAACTCGCTGTTGGGCTGATCGTCTAGGAAAAGGATCAGTAAGGTGGCTGCATTTCGATGGATGATAAAAGTGCAAGTGTCGGTGAGGAATTGATGGTTAGAATGGTCCCGACTCCCGGATTTGAACCGGGGGCCTGCTGATATCGGCGGCTGATTTACCGGACATGCCGGAAACCCACTACAGTCAGCCGCTCTAGCCAGACTGAGCTAAGTCGGGGGGCACCATCCCTATTACGGATTCTATATTTAGAACTTACCCTGCAGAAGCTAGCCAGATGCTTAGCCAGACAAAATAATAAAGACGTCGAAAGGAGTTTTTTTCATTATCACGATTGTATATGAACACCGCTAATTATTATATAGTCTGATAGTATTTTCTTGTCCGACAAAAGAGGTCTAACCGACCTCTCTTGTGTTGCATGGTGGGAACATGGAAGAGCCAGAACTGGAGAAGGTCACAATACGCCTCCCTGAACGCTACGTCAGAGCACTGGACTTCCTTGTGAAGGTGGACGATTTCCCTTCACGCTCTGAAGCGATCCGGGCGGCTATAAGGGATTTCATCTACGTGCGGGTAGACGTAGTTATGGAGAAGGTCAAGAAGATGGAGGAGGCAGAAAAGACCCTTGCCGCCATGGAACAGTTCGAAATAGATTACTTGAGGAAGTAGGGCTGAAAGATGGGATGGGATGCACTAACAACTCGGTCTTCCTCCGACCTCCTTTTTTTATTTTAATAAAATGAACCATTAATTCACTCTTCATGATGAACGGAGCGCTTGCTCTGCCGTGAGATAAATTATGAAAAATAAGAAGATTGAAAGGACGGTGGAAAAGGTCAACCGATGTAACCAAGGTCCTCTCTCTTCGGCTCAGCCGGGGTCTCGATCTCCTTGAGCTTGGATGTGATCAGGTCGATCTGCTCGGCCTTGGACTCCAGGTCGGAGAAGTCGATCTCCACGTTGAGGATCGATGCTAGGATCCTCAGGACCGCCTCTGCCCCTTTGGGGTCTACGAAATAGCCGGAGGTCTCCCCCATCAGGCACACGGCCGGGAAGCCATAGACCTTACTGAGACCGAGCAGGAGTCCGCTGGCGCCCACGATGCCCGATCCCGGTTCGCCCTTGGAGAAGATGACCCCCTTGGCCTTCATCTCCTCCACGACCTCCTTGCTGGTGGCCGCTCCCAGGACCCGAGGTTCCTCCACCATCTTGCCGATGCCATAGCCTCCTAAGGTGAAGATGGTCTTGACCCCCCATCCCTGGCAAAGCTGGATAATGTGGTCCGATAGGTCGTACTGCCCTTCCGGTGTCAGACCTTGGTAGTCGCCAACGAGGATGATGAGGTCAGGGTGCTTCCCGTCCGCTTTAGAGTAATAAAGCTCGTTGTTGACCAACTTTACGACCCCCTCCTCGTCCACCACGACCTGAGGAGGGAAATAAGAGGAATAGATGTCCGCGAACTTTGTAGCTTTGAGCTGATCTAGCAGATGCTCTGCTGCGAGCTTCCCGACATTCCCAACGCCCGGAAGGCCTTCCACCAGTATAGGAGCGTCGAACTGCGGTTGTTCACTGAATATTGACTTGATCTTTTCCATGATGACCACTCTCCTTCCTCAACCTTCGGCGATATTCTCCATATCTATCCTCAGGGGAATATCTGGGAGGTATCGGGGTGTCTGTCCTGGAGCCGCATCGGGGACATTCATCCGATAACGTATATTCGACGCAACGAGGACATTTTCTGAGCGACGTTCTCATTATTCAACCTTTCCAGAAATGACCGGTGTCAGACACGGCTTTCGAATAATAATACATCCGTTAGTGAGTAATATCACTTTCCCTCGCGGTGGAAGGTCGCCTTCCCACCGCAGGATTGCATGGAGCCGATGATGGTGTTGCTGACCTGCTTCATCTCCTCTTCGGCGGTCTTGTAATCGGCAGCGGCCACAACAACGCGGTACTTGGGTGCACCGATGTATTGGATCTTGACCTGCTCCTTTGAGTTTACTATGCCGGCGATCAGCGCGTCCTTGATGCGATCGACCCCATCTGGTAGGGGACAGGTCATATCCATGTACCCGTCGATCTGAACATAAGAGGGGGTAACATTCTCCTTGGCCACATCGATGAACGTTTTTGTCCAAGGCCCCGAAAGTTCCTCCTCGTCCAAGGATTCAGGGTGTGCTGCCACCGTTTCGAAAGCGCCGAACAAGGTTCCGAAGCTG
Organism: Methanomassiliicoccus sp.; assembly: GCA_012719175.1. Lineage (NCBI taxonomy): Archaea > Methanobacteriati > Thermoplasmatota > Thermoplasmata > Methanomassiliicoccales > Methanomassiliicoccaceae > Methanomassiliicoccus > Methanomassiliicoccus sp. The sequence continues at coordinate 27,764 of JAAYAX010000003.1, read as the reverse complement.
TCTATCAGATCATAGCCGAATTGCTCGTACGACTCCTCTTTCTTGATGTTGAGACGCTCGGCCACGATCTCGATGAGCTTGTCGGCCTTGTTCTCGTTCTTCCATTGCTGGATCTTCTCCCTCTTCTGGTGCTCGTTCACGGACTTGAGGGAGAGGTCGATATGTCCCTTGGACGAGTCCACGCCCAGGACCTTGCACACTATCTTCTGTCCTTCGCGGACGTAATCGCGGATGTACTTGACCCATCCGGTTGCGACGTCCCTGATATGGATGAAGCCCTCCTTGTTCCCGTACTCATCGAGGGAGACGAAGGCACCGAAGTTCTTGACGCTCTGGACCGTACAAACGACCAGCTCGCTCTCTTCAGGGAAGTCGCTAGAGCGTACCATTCTTAATCGACCACCTCAACCAGCGTTCCTCGCAACTCTCCTGCACCGCCCTTGGCCTTTACCAAGGTGGAACCGCAGACATTACAGGTCACGTTGGTGGCGGGGTTCTTGAAGGTGATCTGCTCGTTGCTGCAGTCGGGGCACCTTACCTTAATGAACTTACCAGTCTGAACCTCTGCCATGAAAATCACTCCTCCAGCTCGAACTTTTTGGCCCTGAAGCACGGCCTCTGCAACGCCTTCTTGCAGGTCTTGCACCTGTAGCGGAGGGAGACCCTCTTCGTCGGCTTCTCCCTTCCTTCAGGTTTTGGCCTGGGAAAACCACCGTATCCGGAGGTCGCTCTCCTGAATCTACGCTGCCCCCACTTTAGCTCGCTGGCTTTCTTCTTCTTTACTCTCTCTACTTCATGAGCTGTGTGAGTTTTACACCAAGGGCAATAGGTTTTGACAGTGTGAGGCATCTTCATATTAACACCATACGAAGTGAGGACTCCTAATACGCATTATCTATTTAAAACATTAGCAATCCAGAGGTGGGTATGAATTGACCATCTGGATGCGCTATTTTTAGGCTATCGAGGATGGCCGTTAAGGCCCGTCATTTAGCGGCCGTTCACACGCACGATGCAGCCTTCAATGGAAGGCCCGACAACCTCCATCTTTTCCGATATCGGGTTAAAAAGGACCCTTGCCCATAAGATGTCTTGAACAGGGCATGATTAACGAAATGTACATTTTTTTCCGATTATTATGATGGATTGTCATCATTTATTGTCTTTAATATTTGATAATAATGCGATGAATTGTTTGAAATGTAATATTCTGGATTTAAAGAAGGGTTGATTTTCAAAAAAAGAAATAGAAAATGATATATATGCATTGATTAATAATTGCTTAAGATAAATTATGAATGAGAGAGGCTTCACAAAAAAGGATGAAACCCTCGTCAAGCTCCTCATGCGTACGGATATGCCAAAGAACGTCGCCAAGACGCTGGTATTCCTGCGTAAAAAGGAGGAGACCACCTCGGTGGAGATAGAGATATCTACCGCTTTGAGGCAGCCAGAGGTCTCCATCGCCATGCAGGAGCTTAGGCGACGCAAGTGGGTCATCAAACGGGACATAAAGAAGGAAGGGAAAGGGAGACCGGTCCACTCGTACAAACTGGCCTTGCCGTTCGACAAGATAATCGAGACCCTTGAGAAGGAAGAGATTAAAAGGATTGAAGAGATCCAGAACAACGTTAAGGCTCTGAAGCAGGCTGTTCAGCAGCAGACCTAACGTTTTGTCTGGACCTTCGGTCCATCATCTGTTCCGATCACAACACAGTTCGCCAGCTCGAGAAACAGGCCGTTCTCCAATACCCCAGGTATGGAGTTCAGCTTGCTCTCCAGTCCTAACGGGTCCTCGATAGCGTTGAACTTACAATCGTAAATGAAATTCCCATTATCGGTAGTGAATGGTATTTCTCCTCCCCTTAGGGAGGCCTTGCACCCTAAGCTTTCCAGGGTTCTCCGGGTCTTTATATGGCTGAACTTGGCGACTTCCACTGGCAAGGGGGTTCTCATTCCTAGGACGTCCACCATCTTGGAGTCGTCCACGATTATGATCTCCCGCCTTGAGTGATAGGCGACGATCTTCTCCCTCAGCAACGCCCCGCCCAACCCCTTTATAAGGTTCAGATGGGGGTCGACCTCGTCAGCCCCATCTATGGTTAGGTCTATGGCCTCAACCTGGTCAAGGGTCGTCAACGGTATGCCCAACGATCTAGCCTGCCTCTCTGTCTCCAGGGATGTGGGGATCCCCACTAGATCGTAGCCTTCCTTGACCAGCATACCGATCTCGTCCACGGCAAGTTTGGTCGTCGATCCTGTTCCCAGCCCCAGGACCATGCCGTCCTGGACATACTCCACCGCTCGCTTGGCCGCCTGCTGCTTCTTGCCGATCATCACTCCACCCCGAAGGATGCCTTAACCTCCTTGGTGAGCTCATCGACGATGAAGGAGTTTAGCCTCCTACCCAGCTCCGCTGTGGCCGACGGTGCGTCCCCCACGAAGCCGTCAGGCATGGACCTCTCCGGGTCGGACAATATCATGTAGCCCTGGCTGACGTACCGGCCCACCTTGTCTTGGGGCCTCACCAGATCGGGCGCTATGTCCATCATCCTCGCCGTCTCCATCTTCCCCCCATGGCCATCCCCTTGTTGGTCCTCGGGGAACCGCTTGACCAGGTCGTAGTCGGTGAGCAGCATGAGCCTTACTCCCGTTTCCTCTACCACTTCCACGCAAGCCTGCCGCAGGGCGTTCATGTGGGAGCTCCCGGCATGGCCGCTGATGACCACCAGCTTATCTGCACCATTGGAGATCAGGGACATCAATATGTCGTAGACCACCCGGATGGTGGTCTCGAACCCCAATGTCAGTGTGCCCGGCATGTTGCGGGTGGAGGAGTGGAACGCGTACCGCAGGGGTGGCGCCACCAGGCCGTTGACCCTCTCCGCAACGGCATCGGCCACGAACTCCGGTTGAACGGAGTCGGTACAAAGAGGAAGGTGAGAGGAATGAGCTTCCGTCCCTCCGATGGGAAGGAACACGATGGGCCGCCCTTCCATGATCCTCTTGAACTCCGTGGATGGTAAGGAGTCAAGCCTCACTGCGTCACCTTCCTCTTGTTAAGATCGATGAGGCGGGTGCCGCACACTGGGCACTCCCCACGTTCCAGGGAGTCCCGCTGGAACTTCGATTTCAGCTCCTCGTTCAACCGCTCCAGGTCGTCCTTCTTGATACTACGCTCACAGCGGGGGCAGTACATGGAGGGAGCAATACGGCATCTTGATAATTAATTATGGTCCGCCTCAAGACTTATAGGCAGGGCAGACTATCAGACCGCATGAGATTGGCCACTCTGTTCTCAGGGGGCAAGGACTCCGTGCTCGCCACCTATATCATGGAGGGGCAGGGCCATGAGGTCGGCATTCTGGTGAACGTACGTCCAAGAGATCCCCACTCCTGGGTATTTCATACGCCCAATCTTGACGTCCTTCCCCTGATGGCGGAGGCCATGGGCATGAAGCTGGTGACCGTGGACAGTTCCGGCACCGAGGAGGACGACCTGAAGGCCTTAAGCCAGGTCCTTTCGGGGCTGGAGGTCGAAGGAGTGGTCACGGGAGCCATCGCCTCAGACTATCAGTGGGACCGCATCAACCATGTATGCGAGGGGCTGGACCTCAGGGTGTTCTCGCCGCTTTGGAGAAAGGACCAAGGGATGCTGATGGACGAGCTCCTGGATTCAGGCATAAAAACCCTCCTGGTAAGTGTTTCAGCCGATGGCCTGGAGACATCCTGGCTGGGTAAGGAGATAGACGCCGCGATGCTGGAAACCTTGCGTAAGGTTGCTCTGCGTCGGGGAATGAACCTGGCCGGAGAGGGTGGGGAATACGAGACCACGGTGTTGGACTCGCCCTTGCACACCATGTCCATGAGGATCTTGGAGAGCGAGACCCACACCGTCCGGGACGGCGGGAGCCTTAAGATAAAAAAGGCCATACTGGAGGTGAAGACGTGACCGGACACCGTTTTTCCGCGGACCACAGCAAAAGATTGAGCGATGAATCCCGGCGAAAGGTCCAACCTGCCGAAGATATTGTGCAGCGCATGTCCCCTCGGCCTTCAGAGACCGTGGCCGACCTGGGATGCGGCACAGGCTACATCACCCTCCCTCTTGCCGCCCGCGTGACCAAGGTGTATGCGATCGATGCCCAGCAGGCCATGCTGGACCGGCTCGCAGAGCATGTTCCGGAGGACCTAGGTGAAAGGATCGTGACCATCTTGGCGGAGCTGCCTCTACTGCCCTTGGCCGATGCGTCCATCGATAGGGCGGTCATGGTCAACGTGGTTCATGAGGTCGATGACCTGCCCCTTCTTCACTCCGAGCTTCGGAGGTGCATGAGGGCAGGGGGGATGCTGAGCATAGTGGACTTTCCCCGGCGAGAGACCAGCTTCGGGCCGCCCCTGGAGGAGAGGCTAAGCGAGGAGCAGGTGCTCGAAGCCTTCCCTTCCTTCCAGAAGGTCAAGGTTTGGAGCTTTTCGGAATTCTATCAGCTGGAGCTGCAACAAAGGCCGTGATCCGGCTACCCCCGCTCGGGCAGGCGGGAGGCCAGCTAGACCCACCAAGGAAAGGTGGTGCCGCATGAGGGCCGACTGCCCTCACTGCTCAATCTTTTGGGACCCCTTTCTCTTGTCCGTGGCCTTATATTTGACGATGACTAGTCCTATCACCAGGGCGATGATGGAAACGGGAAGTCCGACAATTAGCGGGTCTATAACGTTGAACGGAGCTCCCAGCAGCGTGACCTGCCCGAACAGGACATTACTTATGCCAAGCGGCTTTGCTTCTGAGGTGTGCACGAACACCGTCCATAGGAACCATGTGAGTGCCCCTGCGCTCAGGGAGAGCTTTGCCGGCAAGGCGTATGGGCTCTTATTGTACAGCCCATAGGTCAGAGCGGGCAGGAACGCGCAAGCGCACAGGCCCATGAACATGGCGGTGGCCCGGGCGATGATGTTGGATGGCATCAGGAAGGCCACGATGATGCTGACCACCATCATGATGGCCGTGGCGATCTGCGTGACCCGCTTCGACGGCTCATCCTTCTTCATGATGTGCTTATAGAGATCATATCCCGCAGTCGTCCCCATGGTGTGAAAGATCGCACTAAGAGTGGACATCGCCGCCGCCAGGAGCACGATGAGGAAGAGAACAACGAAAAGTTCCGGGGTGGCCTGATTGATGTACAGCGGGATCACATTGTCAACGTTGTTACCGGCCGCTGTATATGCTATCTGGCCCTTGTTCTCCCAGAACCAAACATTGGAGAGGGCCCCGACCGTGAAGGCTACCCCGGTCATCATCAGGATGAACGGCCCACCCACCATGACCGCACGGTTCAGGCTCTTGGTGTCCTTTGCCGTCATGAACCGGACACTGAGCTGAGGCTGCGCCAGCACCCCGATCCCCACGCCCATAACGATGGTCGTGACCAGAGTGTACCATATGCTGGAACCCAACTCCGGCATGGCCGTCCAGGAATTGAGACCGCCGCTCTGCAGGAAAGCAGGGACCTGGGGTGACAGGTTGCTGAGGCTTGTGAATCCATCGGTCACACCGCCAACGTTCACCAAAGTAAAGGCGAGAAGGAGGGTCATACCTATCAGCATCAGCGCCCCCTGAAAGGCGTCGGTGTACATGACGGCGAGTAGCCCGCCGAAGACCACGTAGGTGACCGTGATTAAGGAGAACCCTATTAGCGCTAAGTTATAGTCTATGTTGAATGTGGTGTTGATGAACCAGGCCCCGCCGATCATTATCGCCGCAGTGTAGAGCGGCATGGCGACGAGCATCAGCGAGCCTGCGGTATATTGCATGAAGGGAGATTTGAACCTCTTACCCAGGAGGTCGGGGAAAGTGACCGCACCAAGCTCACGACCGATGGAACGGGTCTTCTTGCCGTATATCACAAATGCGACAAAGATCCCCACCCCTATGTTAAGAACAGTAAGCCAGATCAATCCGGTCCCGTATAACGAGGCCAGACCGCCGAAGCCGACGATCGCGGAGGTACTGATGAACGTAGCCCCATAGGACAATCCCAGAATGACGGGGCTCACCTTTCTTCCCGCAACCATGAAATCCTCAGCCCCTCTAGTATGACGGTAGCCAAGGTATCCTAAGAACATAGTGGCAGCCAGATATGCAATAGCACATGCTGCGAACACGAACGTATCGACCATCTCTCTCCTCCCCTGCTCCTCCTGAATTAAATGATGCTATGGGACTCACACAGTAGGCGGTAGAGAGTTGGAGTGTTCAGAGAACGACAGTTCAACGTACCCTACCTGTGTTGTGCAAGGAGTCTAAATAAGGTACAGATATTTATATTATGCTAAATGATAACAAGGAGCAGGGCATGGAATAGCAGGGTAACCACGAACGTTCGTTGGTGTTATCGCCCGACCGGTCCGAGCATCTTCTCCCCACCGCACATAAGGACGATACATCGTACAGCGGCATAAGTGCCTGGATGCTGAGAGCGGGACGGTAAAGAGATGTGCACCAAACTGACGCTCCTGGACGCAGTTTCTAAGGGCATCCAAGCACCGTTCTCAATAGGTCGGTTAGTGGCCTACCGATGTCAATCGTCCTAAGAAGGTTCTAATGAAGAAATGCCTGATTGCCGTCCGATCCCATAGACCAACGAGAATGGCAGGATCCCACGCGACACTAGCTTCTGGTAGCAAAAAGATATATCTCAGGGACCATCGAGCCATACATCAAGATCGAATGCGATCGGGGCTGGTCGGAACGGTTCAGGGCGCAACTCGTCATTAGGATCTGGATATGAATATACTTTAAGTTATATTATATTAATACATTAAAATATAATTACTATCATTTTTCATAATCATTGGGGGCATTTTGGATAGTTGATTATATAGCATGTTTCGGATTTTAATGACCCTAATAAAAAATTGGATTAGATTTATACTAATAAATTAATAGAATCTGGAAGGAAAATAATAACAGAATAAAATATTGATGGAAAAATAGAAGGTGAAAATTACTCCGAGTTGATGGAATGGCGAAATTATCTAGAATATATAGTAACAAACTCGCATTGTGCTTTGGAGCGATGGCGATGGCAGTATTGATGGTAACATCAGCTTTGACCACGTTGCCAGCCAATAATCCTTCGGCCATGAAGCTGGACGATGAGAATTCGAACGCTTCGGTCGACATGGCCACATCAGATCTGGGCCATTTATTAAGCTACAACAAGATCGCCACATCCATCACCCTTGTCCAAGAAAATGTGGTAGCGCAGCTGAATTCCAATGTCCACATCAATGGCCAGCTATCTGGAATAGCATGGAACCAAGACACGGTCGTCAGGCTGCACGTCCTGTGTCCTGACGGCTCCATCGATGTGCCAGCTCAAGGAAAGTTCGCGAACACAGACCCCACCGGTGGTTTCACCGTCGACTATATCCCCACCACCGTTGGTAATTATACGATCCTGGCCATATTTGCGGGCACCAACCGGTACTCTCAAGCCTCAGGCAATACACAGTTCGAGGTCCATGAGGAACAGCTGGTGACCGTGGTGAAGGCTCCCACATCGATGGCCTTGGAGCTGACATCCTCATCCGTTAAGGTCGGGGATGTTATGGAGATCGCGGGAACCCTCATTGGGAACACTGACCAGGGTAACACGCTCATAGCTGGTGCCCAGATCGGAGCGGTGGTCGTCCGGCCGGATGGTTCCACTGTTTCCCCTGTACAAGGCCCTCAGGTTCTCACTGACGCTCAGGGATCGTTCATCGTGACCTTCTCCCCCGCCAATACGGGAACCTACCAGTTCCAGTTCGACTTTGCTGGCGACGGCTCCTTCGAGGGAACCCGCGCCGCCATATCGTCGGAGGTGGCGGCCCCTGTCATCGTAAAGAGCGCTACATCCATCTCCCTGACCCTGGCATCCAGCAGCGTGAAGACCGGCATGGTAATGCATGCTGACGGGGTCCTTACTGGATCGGGCCCCATAGCGGGAGCGACCCTAACCCTTCAGGTACAGTTGCCTAGCGGCTCCGTCGTCAACCCAACCACCGGTATGACCACGGTCACGGATGCTGATGGCGAGTTCGTGATCGATTACACGCCCTCGAGCCTGGGCACATATGTGTTCATAGCCACCTTCGCCGGTGACTCCATGAACAACGGTTCATCGGTGAGCGTCACCTTCACTGCCACAGCCCCCTCCACCACGACCGTACCATACTACTATCTTGTATCTCAGAACGGCGTGGTCAAGAACGCTGCGGGATCTACGGTCTACCCCTCCTCGGGGACGGCCACAGCGACCGCGGCCATCCAGTGGGCCATCGACAACTGCCCAACGGGTAAGACCGTAAAGCTGGACGCAGGTAGCTTCCCGATATCCGCCAAGATATACGTGTACAAGAACCTCATAGGAAGCGGCGTTGATAAGACCAAGCTGTACGCCTCCCAGAACTTCGGTGGGATCACTATGATCCAAATGTCCACCAAGTCGGGGGCTGCGATCAACCACATCACCCTGAGCGATATGGAGCTGGACGGAAAGGGCCTTTCTTGGCCCACAGGTACCTTTGGTGCCGTGGAGCCGATTAGAGCCACCTACTGTACTATCGAGAACATGTATATCCATCACTTCCCCAAGAGCCATGGTGTGAACTTCCAGGCGTCGTCCTACAACATCGTCCGGAACTGCACCATCTCCTACATAGGGAACCTGGCCAAGTCCACAACCAACGGGTCCTACGGCAACGGTGTGTGCGCCGGAAACATGTTCCCGGACGTCGGCTCTGACCACAATCTCGTGGAGAACTGCGACATATCCTACTGCTCCATGGTCGGTATTAACTGGGAGCCGGGCAACTACAACGTTGTTCGTAACTGCTACGTCCACGACCTGACCAGCTGGTACACCAACGGCGTGAAGCAGCTGACCTGCGCCGCGTACATGTGGCCCAAGGGAGCGGTGGCCTCGGTCGGCAACGAGTACTATGACAGCACCTTCGAGGCCATGGACTACGGATTCTCCATAAACGGGGGGCAGACCACGATCGATGGCTGCACCATCATCGGCAAGGGCAAGAGCACCATAGGGATATACATGCACAAGGCCGATGGGTGTAAGATCACTGACAACGTCATCAGACCCACTGGGACCGGCAGAGCGATCTATGTCGCGGGCTGCCTGAGCGCCACCATCACCGGCAACACCATAACCTCGGGCGACTCCGCCCACTCTGGATATGGCATATGGGTCGGCACCTGGGACGTCTCTCCCCTGACCGGGATCGTGATCAGCGGCAACACCGTCAACCATTGTGGTACTGGAATAGCTGTAACGGCAGATGTCAAGAACGGCGTAATCACCAACAATGTCTGCTATTCCTGCACCACGGGCATCACCAACAGCGGGACGGGCACCACTCTTTCCGGGAACAGGGTGAGTTAGATGGACCGGAGACCTAACAGTGCGAGGCCGAGGAAGAGGCGAAGGAACCCTGGACATTTCGGGCTCCCCGTCACCCCGCAAGGCTGCCGGTTCGCGGTCGAGGAGACGGTCGCTGCTGGCGGTCGATTCGGATACGATGGTCCATCCCCCGGCCCTCCCTCCGACCGCGGCGGATGACCGGACTGGGATAAGAGCTCCCTTACCTGTCTCCATCGTCTGGAACAAACCATTACAAAACGGTGCATCTTTTTCAGCACCTGTCTTTCATCTTTCCATGTTTTTGTTGTAACTGAATGATGGTAGCGCCAACGTTCCATCGTTTAACCTCAGGCCCGATGATGTAAGATAATAATATGAGGTCCGTACAAGCTTCCCACGTGAACGTCAGGCTTCTTCTGGCGGTCTGCCTGCTGATCATAACGGCGATAGTGATGGCTGCTATCATGCTCGATATTATATCCGTGGGATTCCTCGTTGGCCCCTACCGCTTCAGCCATTGGATGACCTGGATAGGCACCACCTTCGTGGCCGTCTACGCCCCCGCCTATCACGTTCTGAAGCGGCGTTACCCCAAGAGATCGGAAGTGCTCTTGGACGTTCACAACTTCGGCTTCCTGATGGCCTTTCTGCTGATATCCATCCACTTCGCTGGCCAAATGAGCCGCCCCCCTCAGGCGTTCCCGGATCTGGGGGAAGGCATAGCGCTGTACGCGACCATGGTACTGTTGGTATCAACGGGAATGATCCAGCGCTTCGGCGCCCATGGGCTCAAGGGCAAGGCCTATAGCCCCAGGACTAACCGGGCCGTGCATGCTAGCCTCCTCAGCGCGTTCTATATAGTCATCATCGTCCACGTCCTCGGGAACCTGGGATTCCTGTGACCTCTGGATAAAAAAGAGAGCTAGGATTAAAAGGACCATCAGCGCCATCCTTCAATGCGCATGTCCTTCTCCCCCATGACTCTGTCCGCAAGGCGAACGCCGAAGACATAGTGGACCACCACTCCGATGGTCATCCCCGTCACTGGAAATGCTGACCAGGGGAAGCCGTTGCTGAGCGTCAAATTGATGATGACCAGCATGGTGCTCACCACCACTGTGACCGCAGTATGGACCAGCAAGCCCATCCTGGCGTCCCTTCTCTCTATCTCCCGGCTCCTCCTCTTGTACTCATCAAGGCTCATATTCTCCATTTCTTACACCTCATGTTCGCGACCTTTCTTGTCGCAATACCACTGAGCATCACCAACCGGTTAATAATCGAGTCAATCGACCAGTTAACGAAGTGACCTGAGGCATTGTTCTACGATGCAGAACGGAAACGGAATGGTTTACAAAACGTTGATGGATCGTGCTTCTTAGCGCTTTCCAGCACGTCCCTCCAGGACCCCGTCCAACAATCTTTCCTTCCAAGTCTCTAGGAAGTACCCCTCGCAGATGGTATGGGGCACGATGGCCTGGAAAGTTCCCTCGGCCAATAGATCATCGGCCAAGGACGCGATCCCCTTAGGCGAACGGGCCCATGCGGTGGAGATCACCAGGTCCGGCAGGTTGGAAAAACTGGAAAGGAAGACCACATTGCTGGCAAACCTCTGATAGATATCATTGATAACCGCCTGTTTGTCCTCTCCCTCCTTCAGCCTCATGCAGATAAGGGCCACGGTGTCACTGGAATAGTCCGGACGCCACCTGGTGGTGAGATTGATCTTGTTCTGTTTCAGCATGCTCTCGAGCTTCGAACTGATCATGCGTGCGGACAGGCCCAGCTCTCTGGCGATGTCCACGGCCTGTTTCCTGGCATCCTTGCGCATGGAGGCGATGATGCGCATCTCTAGGGGGGAGATCTCACCTGGGTCCTTGATATCGGTCATACGGACCCCCGATGGGCGGATGGTGTGAAGCCCTGCGACCGCCCGGGGGATCTGCCCTTCCCTACGGACGAACTCGAGATATCGTTCCAGCTCTGAGATGGACCGCAGCATAGCCCCGATGAAGACGTAGTTACCGCTTCCGATCAGGATCATCGATGTATGTTCGTCCGAACCAAGCACCTGATGCAGGAGGGTGGGCGAGGAGATGCCCGTCCGCCCGAAGACCATGATGGAAGCTCCGCGCAGCGCCCGAATGTCGATCTCGGCGCTTGATCCGTTAATGATCCCAGAATCCCGCAGCTCCTGGACCCGTTTGTGCGCCGCAACTGAGGATATTCCGACAATCTTCCCCAAGCTGCGGTACGAGATCCTGGGCTCCCTGATAAGCGCCTTGCAGATGATCAGGTCCAGCTCGTCCATGTTGTACCTCTGAGCATATATCCAAGGATGGCAGATAATGTTAGCCCTCGGTCACCAAGCATGTGTTTGCCCCGTCCCCCAAGACCCCCTGCGCGACCGTCCACCGCGATCAAGGAGTGCGCGGAGTTATTGGAATGCCGTTAGATGTTACACTAGGTGATCCCTTCCTAGCACTCCACCAAAACCGACCAGCAAGACCGACCGTCATCCATATCATCTCTGGCAGTCTTACCTGAGCGATGAGCATGCAGACCACCTTCTCCATACCCTCCGAGCTGCCGGCCGACCGCATGGTCCAGCTGCTCGAATGGATCCGATCGTACCATCTTCTGCTCCATCCGGAGCTGTTCCGGCATGTACGCCGTGGTAAGGTCGGGAACAGTCCTGCGGTAGCCTTCACCGTACCCGGCCCTGGGGACAGTTGGGAGCTGGAAGCGGTGTTGTGGGTGGAGGGAGGGCTTCAGGTCAGGACCACCCGCCCCGACAGGGCGACCGATGAGGCCGTCAGATGGCTGAGCGAGGACCTTACGAACGTGGTCCGCACCCTCGAGAGCGAGCTCCGGGAATCGACCATCTCTCTGATATGGGTCAAAGGGGAGGAGATAATCCCCGAGGCCAAGCCATCGATGACGAAGGGCATCCTGGGGAGGCTGCTCTCGCGCACGCTCCTACTTTTGAACATTCTCCTGTTCGCTTTCAACATCGTTCTCTTCCTTCTGTTCGGGCTGTATGCCGTTCTGCTCATCCTCCTGGTACAGCTTCTCCTGATAGTGTTCGCGGACAAGCTCTTCACCGTCATGGGAAAGTGGACCATCACCGAGGCCAGCCCTGAGGTCTACATCATGGACCTAAGAATAGGCCGGGAGTCGTTGGACCTCATAAGGAAGAAGAAAGTGGACTTGACCGGACTCAAGGAAGCGGTGTACGAATCCTCCTTCGGCCAGGGCAAGGAGCCGAACTGCTCTACCATCTCCAGCACCCTCCTGAGGTTCGGCATCTTGTGCTCTGAGGACGGCATCAGGGTCAAGACCGTGAACGTCCTGGAGCTGGTGAAGAAGGCCGCGGAGCCGTTCCAGGCACCGCTGCCTAAGATAATCATTTCCAACAACCCTGCACCCAACGCCGCCGCCAGCGGAATCAGCTTCAAGCGCGGTGTTCTTCTTCTCACCGCGGGCATCCTCAGCGCGTTGGACGAGGAGGAGCTGCTCAGCGTCATCGGCCACGAACTGGGGCACCTGCGGGGCCGCGACCCTCTCCTGCTCTTCGCTCTGGTCTCGGGTGAGTTCATCCTGCGGCTGACAGTGCTGTTCCCCCTCTTCCTGCTCTCTCCCCTCCTCTACCTCCTGGTCTCCACCTTCATCATCTTCTTCGTGGCCAAGTTCTTCGAGGCCCGGGCGGATCTGTTGTCGGTAATGAAATTGGGCAAACCCAAAGTGATGGCCAGCTCTCTGCGCAAGATCGGGGCCCAGAGGCTGAGGGTAGAGGAGGCCTCCAAGCTCAGCAGCTGGCTGCGCTGGGATACCCACCCTCCATTATACTTCCGGATCGAGAGGTTGGAGGGCATGACCGAGCCGGTGGTGGTCAAGCATCCATTGTTGGAATCGGCTAAGGACGTGGTCCGTGGTTTCATATCGGCCTTCAGAACCTAGTGGCTCTTTGGACCGGTGATGAGCTTGCAGGAAGGCTCTACCGGGCAAGGCAGGGAAACGCTAAGATAAGCACGACCGCTTTCATAGCTGTCTTTACACTATAGGTACAGGGAGCGCAAACGTGGCGGGGCGGAGATGATGGAGACCGAGCGGTCCTACGAAGGCGAGCGCATAGCCAAGGTGCTGGCCCGTGCCGGGGTGTGCTCGCGCCGGGACGCTGAAAAGCTGATCGCTGAGGGACGAGTGTCCGTTGACGGCAAGGTCCTGACATCCCCAGCGCTGAACGTCACCGGCAGGAACGTCATCACGGTCGACGGGAAGCCCCTGAGGGAGGCCGAGGAGACCCGCGTATGGCGTTACCATAAGCCTACAGGTACCATCACCACCGCGAGGGACCCCCGGGGACGTCGGACGGTGTTCGAGGACCTGCCTGCCGGCATGCCGCGCGTCGTGAGCGTGGGGCGATTGGACTTCAACACCGAAGGGCTGCTCCTCCTGACCAACGACGGAGGGCTGGCAAGGCACCTGGAGCTGCCACAGAACGCCTGGCCGAGGCAATACCGAGTGCACGTGAAAGGACAGCTCGACCCAAAAAGGCTGGCCTCGGTAGCCAACGGGGTGACCATCTCTGGTGTGCGATATGAGCCGATCAAGATCGTGTTCGAGAGGGGCAAGGAGGAGGGAGGAAGCATCTGGCTTTCTGTGACGATCCACGAAGGCAAGAACCGCGAGGTGCGCAACATCATGGCCTATCTGGGCTTGCAGGTGAAACAGTTGATTCGCGTGAGGTTCGGGCCGTTCTCTCTTGGCAAGCTGCCGTGTGGAGGCATCGAGGAGATCCCGAAGCGCGTCCTTCATAGGTCATTGGGAACGTACTTCGGGGAGAGAAAGGGGCGAAGGCAGTAGATCTTCTCTAGTGGCTAAGGTCGGGAACGCGGCGGCTATCATCTTTGATATTGGACCTATTACGACTCTCTTCAGGCTCTTGGTCACAGATAGGTTGTTCGATCGTTCGTGGACCTTGAGGCTCATCCTGATAACGGTCGTTCAACGTCCTCGGCCTAATAAGGGCACTTTCTTGATCATTTCGAACGACCAGGTCCGATTCTGTCCTCCCCTCAGTGAGGTGGGAGGAGGTCCTTCATGATAATGTCATCATCAGGCCTGGACCTTCCTTGGCACCACAAAAAGAATTGGGGGCGGATCCGGCCATGGATCTCTATGAAGAGTACGAACGCTCGCTCTCTGACGTCGACCATGACTTGATGATATTGATTGAGTTCTCCGCCCCCGCACCACGACAGGAGCAAACCATGTGATGCTATCCTTTTAGAAGCTTTCTCACTTTTTTCGAAGAGCAATACAATTGTTGGTAGTTGTTATATATTACGATTCTCACAACAGATAGTTTTAGGGATTTCATGGAAACAGGAGAGACAAAATGGATATGGAGAGTACTGGGAGGCCTGGTACTGGCGATTTTAGGTTTGGTGATCATCGTTTATCCAGGATTATCACTGTTATTGTTCGTGACGATATTCGGAATGTTCCTGATAATTGCGGGCATATTCGAGATCGCGTTCGGGGTTACCGGTGCGGAGACCGGCTTGTTGAAGGGTCTATTTCTCGTTCAAGGCATCTTCAGCATCATCATCGGTATCCTGGCTCTCATCCTCCCGGGCATGACCTTGCTCATGGCGACCTACCTTGTGGCCGCTTGGGCCTTCATATGGGGGATAATGGAGATCGTGGCCGTGTTGACAGCCTCGGAGGAGAGGAGCACCTCCCTCTATGGAGAAAAAGTGAAGGTTGGCAAAGGAATGGGAGTTCTGGTCGGCTTCCTCGCTATCGCCCTGGGACTGATGACATTGGCCTGGCCGGGGGTTACACTGGCCATTGTGACGATCCTAGTGGGTTGGATGGTGCTGGTGATAGGGATATTGATAGCCATTGGAGGATATGAGATAAAGGGGCCGCTGTTTCCCCACGAGACATCATAGGACACCGTGGACGTGTCAATCGTCGATGTGCCGGCAGGCCTCCTTGGGAGGGTGTCAGACCGTTCGAACCGATCTCATCGATCGATGGTGAACGCACCGATGATCCTGATCACTCCGAAGAATGCGATCAGGACCCCTACCAAGGAGAAAATTATTTCTATCGCGAACCAGGGGTGATAGAGAAGAAGTATGCCTAGGGCCAGGGAGGTTAGCCCCATTATTATGGAGATGTGTCCCTTGAAGGGGCTTGACCCATCCTTCCTGTGCCTCAGCATGTAGATGCCCGTGAATAAGTTCCAGAAGGCCAGAAACAGCACCAATACCAAGGCTATCATCAAATGGAACGCCAAGCCAACTGCCCCAACGATGATCAGAACCGCACCCAGAGCGACCTTTACCTTATCCACGCCGTCCTGGCCCTTGAACAGACCCTCCATCAGGGTGAACGCTCCGAAACCTATCGCTGCTAAGCTCAGTAGGAGGAAGGTCCCCAGCGCCAAGAAGTTCGGGTTTATCGTAAGGATAATTCCCAGGATGACCAGGAAAAGGCCAGATAATATCCTGAATCCCAAAGACAACCTGCTCACACGGGAATAGCCGCTCTCTTCGGCAACGCTTTGCTCCAACATCTGCCATATGGTGACAAAGCCGGTGAAGATGAAGAACAGAAAAGGGGCATCCACGGCCAGGTGTCCAAAGGGACTGGTGTCCGGATCCACCTTATCCAGATGTACCGAGTAATGATCTCCCATATCATGGGCGTGGAGCTTTCCCAGCCGCATCGCCCCCTTGCTCCCCTTGTGGGGAATATTATACTTCGATATCTTCCAGTTCGTGATAGGTTCAGTTATTGAGGATTTGGGGACATCTATCTCCTTCCTGCCATGATAGAGGTCCTGTACAAGCTCTTCGAGTGAAGGCATGCTGTAGGTTGGATATGTGCTACAATCTAATATAACATGAGGTTTATTCTATATGATAGCATGAACCTGGCCGATCGTGGCTTGTTGATTGATTTTCCCATGAATTCGCTGACGGGAAGCAGAAAAGAACCGATCGTCCAGAACCGTTATACATCGCCGACCACGGAGATGAAAGGGCTTGACCACTGTCGACCTAAATGATGCGATGATACTTAGGTCCCAGATCCAGCATGAGATAGACCACGGTCTGAAATTGCATCAGGTGCTGGAAACTCCCAGGAAATGGGACAACATATCCATGGTCGTCTCTGGGTTGCTACTCGTTCTATCCATCATCATCATGTTCATCTATTCCTCGATCCCGCCCCTGTGGATCATCGACACCTTCATCCTGTACTCGTTCAACTTCTTCATCTTCTTCATACCCATATCCAGGCATCCGGGGGAGAAGAAGGTGGAGAAAAGGAGCAAACAATCAAAGAAGGACATCAAAGGCCCTCTTCGATACCTGCTGAAGAAGAAAAGAAAGTTCGCCCTCGAGGTCGGGGCCACCATGTTCCTGGTGGGGATAGTGCCCCTGGCATTCAGCTTCTTCCTCCTGTTCGGGACGGGAATGGCGTTCACCATCTATTATGGGATCCTTCAGGACGTATATCCGATGGAGCTCACCATCGGCCTGATCATCCAGATCTTGATCATAATGGCGTACTTTGTCCTAGTGACCATCGTGAGCCCGCAGTCGCAGGGCTTCACCAAGATCGCCAGGTCCTTCAAGTACAGGATCCTGACGGCCCATTCCAAGGGGAAGCCTTCCTATATCTGGGCGCTGGCCATATCAAGTGTTATTGTGGTGGCCATATCTTTGATCGGTATCGGGGCCATCCTCCTTCCGGGCAGGACGCTGGACTCCATAATAGCGTTCTTCAGTTCCAATGGCGGCATACCCATCATAGTGTCCTTGGTGATCCTGGTCTCGCAGTTCTTCATCATGAGGTCCTCTCAGAGCAGAAGAAGCCGCATGATGGCTCTGGCCCTGATCGAGCAGGAGGTAAAAGAGCTGAAGTCCGAGTGCTTAGCACCACTGGACGCGTTGATAGAGGATGCGAGGACCAGGAACCTCAACCAGATCGATGGTACGGCCTATGAGGCGCTGCTATACGCCTACTATCCCTTGGCCATCTACGATGTTGTCGAGACCAATATCTTCGGTTACTCGCCCGTCTACTTGGTGATACCCAAGATCGACATGCTACTGGATGAAGAAGTGCTGAGGTACGTGGGAATGCCCCGCGATATGGACGGCAACATGATGCTCCCCTCGACATGATAGGTCATAGGAACATCGGTGCTTAACCAGGGTAAAATGAGGTTAGAGCGGAAGGACCGTTCACCATCCCGCCATGAACGCCAGGATGGAGAGGCTCAGACCTAGTGTGCCCAAGAACAGGCCAGCAATCCAGCGGTTGCGATTTAGCTCTTTGGCATAGGCGGCCCCCAGGATGGCAAATATCGTAGTGGCAATTAACCTGGATGCCCAGAGCGCAGTCTCAGGGTCCCGAATCATCAGGAAAGGGGCCATGAGGGGGACGACCAATAAGAGATCGATGATCAGTATCCCCAGCGCATAGTACCAGTCTTCCCTTTCTGCATAATATCGTATCTTCTGCGGGTCCCTCCCTCTGCCTGAGGCTACGATCAAGTCCAGGACCCTCTCCCGGTCCGATGGGTCCAGGATGCTGGTTATGCCTTTCTCTAGGGCGTTAGCTCCGGCCTTCCTCGAGCTCTCATCGTTCGTCGTCTGGAGGTCATGGATCAACCCATCCATTTTTCTTCGCTCGATGATGCCACCATACATGACGGTGATGCCGTCGATGAGGCCCCATGTGATGTTGACCATGAAGGCTATCAATATCACATATGTGATGGCGCCTTCCTCGAACCCCGTCCCTCCCAGGATGGCCAACGATACCACGACCATCCAGACCGCATAGAAGATCTCCCCTAGCCGATCGCCATGTGGAAGGTACTTAGTGTAGAATTCTCTGACCCTTGGGAAGATAGGTTCGGTCATAATTCAACTATGATAAAATGGTATACAGATGGCAATTAAAACCCTTTCTTGCAGCCTACGGCAGGGCCGTGTCCGTTTCCGCCCTATCACCCCTTCCAACGGAAACTAGATCATGCCGATAGGTCAGCAGGAAGGCTGCCAGGATGGAGATGGCGATCACCGGGGCCAATCTGACATCGAAGAGGGTCTGGACGATCAAGGCCAGGGCGATGGGGGACTTCATAAGGGCCACCGATACCCCCGCCATGACGCATACCAAACACACTATCTCTGGGATGAAGGGCAGCGCCTGATGGATGGCCAGACCCAGGGCCGCGCCCATGAAGAAGGAGGGAAAGATATAGCCGCCGGACCAACCTAGGGAGAGGCACATCGCGGTCACCAACACCTTCATCAGGGCGATCACGAGCAGAGAGATTAGACCCAGCTCCGCCGCATCGTCCAGCAGGACCTGCAGCTCGGCATCACCGGAGAATAGGACGAGGGGGAAGGCCATCCCCACCACTCCCAATATGAGGCCACCGAGGACCGCGAGCCCGATGGGATGCGCCCGCCACCTACTGGTGAGTTCCCTTGTGTTCCTGAAGATGAATATGAACAGCAGGCCAAGTACGCCCCCGGCCAAACCCAGAACGACAGCGTACCCCAGATCTATGATGTTCCAAACATCGTATCCAGGAAACTGATAGTTACCCCCGAACGTATAGCCCGTAAGACCGAAGAAGACTGCGTATCCCACCGAAGCCGCGACGATGCTCGGCAAGAGAAGCTTCCACGAGAGCTTCCCCTTCTCCAATCCCCCCTCTATCGCGAACATGGCGAATCCGAACGGAGATGCCAGGAAGGATCCGAACATCCCGCTCATTCCCGAGAGGGTCGAGACGGCTACTACCGGCCTTGGCAGCCTCAGTCTTTCCGCCAACCAAGTGCCCAGAGCGCCGCTCCCACCTGTGAGCGGTCCCTCCGGTCCGATGGAGCCCCCGAACATTAGGCCGACCAGTCCGCGAACCATCCCCACCAGGCCACTGCGGGGGTTTATCCTTCCATTGTCGGTGATCTCCTCCATCTCCTCGGCCAGCAGCTGTGGCTTAACCTTGGTGATATGGGTGATGAGCCCGACAAGAAGACCACCCAGAATGCAGGTGGAAAGAATGAACAAAGGCGAATCGACCCCCTCGTTCAGGCCGAAGGCTTGCGGCACGAGTTCCCAGACCACTGACGTTCCGAATTTGAGCACCAGGAAGAAAACAAAGGTAAGGAGAGCGCCCGTCACCCCCACTAATCCCGACACCAGGAGCAGCTTGTAGAATGGCCTGCTCCGGATATCTAGTTCATGCGGTGTAGTAGGTTCGCTCAATCTTACCACGCTCCTCGATCGTCGGTCTTTTGAATATAGGGGATATCCACTTACGACGTCTTATGCCTCACCTCGTCTGTTCGGAGGGTGAGCAATTGAATTGGATGAGGTCTCTTTCGTTCTCACCCTTTCTTCATAGGCAGGAGCTTATCAAGGGCATTAAGTGATCGTTATTAAGAAAATATTCAATTCAGTATGAAATGATTAGGCTATTGGATTGTTACAGACAAGGTAGATAAAAATGTAGTGGGTCTGCAGCACCCGCCACGGGTCGAGACGGGCAACCGAAAACCCAGGCCGTTCTAGCATTTTCAAGGGTCATTGGTACCCGGCCATGATCTCATGGAGAATCCGCCCCTCGGCCTTCCTCATGTGCTGCAGGAGAGTGGGTTTGCTGATATTGACCTTCTGGCTCAGCGCTATGCTGCTGATCTTCTTGGGATACTCGTAATAGCCGCTTTGAAATGCTGCCACCATCACATCCCTCTGTTTATCAGTAAGAACATTCAGGACATCGGCCTTATGATAGATGGCCTTCCGGAAGCTCATCTTCCGAATCGTACCGATTTTCTTGCTCATTTCGACAAAATCCGATAGGTTCTCTTGGTCCCCCATCATGCTGATGATAAGTTTCTCAGGTGAAATGATCATTGGTATCGTGTGGACCAGGCCTAGTTCGGATTCCTGGAACTGACCCTTGGTCTCTTCAGGCTCCGTGTATCTGATGAGGCAGGTGTGCTTGTTCCCGATGGACTTCAGAACGCTCAGGACCTCTATGTTGCCTACGGTCCTGAGTTCATGGATAGATACGCCCTCTTTCAAGGTGAACTCCATGATCTCGATGCAAATTCCTTCCTGATAGTCCGTCTTCAATGTCTCTAGTATCTCGTAGGAACAGACAATGGTAAAAATTTCGGCCATTTCCTCTTTAATATGATCGAATGGCTCGATCTCCAAGGTGACCGTTCTCATGTGACCATCTCGAAAAATGCATTCTCCATTATTTAAACTATAATACATGTATGGCTCAATTTGCTTGTATATTTTGTACTATTCTATATTTGGCGAAGATCGCCGGGTGAGAAAAGTGGAACATGATCAAACGATTCGAACTGGATTATTTGAGAAGAAGAATAAAAGGGGCTATGCCATGGGATCCGCACCGGCCCTTGAGGAGCTTAAGATTCCTACGCAGGTCAAGTTGGCGTTCATGTGGGCGACGGTTATGTTCATGTACATTTACGTGGACATAATAGGATTTTATCAACCGGGCTTGATCGGGGATATCCTAGTGGGAAAGGTGTGGGTTTTCGAGATCAATGAGTCTTGGATGTTACTGAGCTTGATGCTGATGACGGTTCCGACCTTGATGGTCTTCCTGTCTATGGTACTACCGGGGAGAGCGAATAGGTATGCGAACATTGGTCTGGGTTCTCTCCATATCATGCTCGCCGTGGGAACGGCCCTAGGGGAGGTCCATGCCTACTATGTGTTCGGTTCGGCACTGGAGATTGTCCTTCTGTCCCTCATCGTATGGGTTGCGTGGAAGTGGCCCCATGCCCCTGCTTCCACAACGGCAGCGAACTGAGATGGTTTCGACAATCGGATCTGAAAGGAGGGGGATTTCATGAAAGCCATCGTGGTTACTGGAAGTGGATCGCCAGAGGTTCTGGAGTTGAAAGAGGTGGATAAACCATCCCCCCGTGATAACGAGATGCTCATCAGAGTTAAAGCCTCGACGGTGACCTTCGGGGACGCTATATCAAGGAGGATGCCCAGAATAGTAATGGGCCCGTTGACGGTTCTGATGGGCCAGAAGATGAAGAAGATCCCTGGTCATGAGCTTGCGGGAATCGTTGAGGATGTGGGCAAGGGCATCACATCGTTCAGAGAGGGAGACCATGTCTTCGGAACGACCACCGGGTTGAAGTTCGGTGCCAATGCTGAGTATGTCTGCATCCCCGAGGTGGGGGGAAAGAATATGGTGGCCAAGAAACCATCCAACATATCCTTCAAAGAGGCGGCCGCCATCCCCATCGGGGGGACGACCGCCCTCCAGATACTCCGGTCGGGGAACGTCAAGGAGGGGGATAAGGTGCTTATCTATGGTGCTTCCGGTTCTGTGGGCACTTATGCCGTGCAGCTTGCAGAGTACTTCGGTGCTCATGTGGTGGGGGTGTGCAGCGGTAAGAACCTCGATCTCGTGAGGTCCATCGGTGCTGATGAGGTGATAGATTATACCGAAGAAGATTTCACAAAGAACAATGAGTCCTATGATATCATCTTCGACACCGTTCGTAAGCTTCAGAAGTTGAGGTGTAAGAGATCCCTGGGGAGGGACGGTATCTTCCTATCGACTTGGGCCCTCACAAAAGAATCGAATGAGGACCTCAACTTTCTGAAAGAACTTGTGACAGCAGGGAAGATACGACCGATCATCGATAGGACATATCCGTTACAAGGTGTGGTAGAGGCCCATAGGTATGTCGATGGAGGACACAAGAGGGGCAATGTGGTTATTACAATGGTTGGTGATGATGGTGCCTGAGACTCCATTCCACCATGAAAGCCCTAGTATGCGACACTTATGGCCCGCCGGATCTCCTCCGACTGGAAGAGGTAGAGAGGCCGGTCGCCCGGGATGACCAAGTACTGGTAAAGGTCCATGCTTCATCGCTCAACGCGGCCGATGTTGAGATACTGGGCGGTGCGTTCTCGGCCAGGATCAGAGGTCCATTGAAACCACGTCACATGATATTGGGATCGGATGTCGCAGGGCGGGTCGTGGAGATCGGAAAAAAAATCCGGCAATTTAGGATAGGCGACCCGGTTTTCGGAGATCTGTTCACATGCGGCTTCGGCGCTTTCGCAGAGTATGTGGCCATACCTGAACACGCACTGATGAAGAAACCGGAAAGCGTCTCGTTCGAAGCTGCCGCCACCCTCCCCCAGGCGGCCAGGATCGCCCTTCAGGGCTTACGCGGAAAGCGACCTCTCAAAGAGGGGCAGAAGGTTCTGGTCAACGGCGCGGGCGGAGGTATGGGCACATTCGCCGTGCAGATTGCGAAATACTACGGGGCGGAAGTTACTGGAGTGGACAGCGCGAGGAAGCTCGATATGCTCCGCGCCATCGGTGCCGATCACGTTATAGATTTTTCCCAGGAGGATTGCACAAGGAGTGGGGAGCGCTTCGACCTCATCCTGGACACGGTCTCGCGCAGGTCCATCTTCGAGTATCGGCGTGTCATGGCACCCGATGGAATTTTCGTGCTGGTGGGAGGCTCAAGATATGCCATTGTCCAGGCGATGCTCCTGGGACCACTGGTCTCCATTGCCAGCAAGAAGAAGATGGGCATTAACCCGATGAATGTAGACAACGAGGGGGACCTGAAGTTCCTGCTTGAGTTGGTTGAAAAGGGAAAAATTAAGCCAATCATTGACAGACGCGTCTCTCTCGATGAGGTCCCGGAGGCCCTTACGGACCTATCGGAAGGACACGTGAATGGCAAGGTGGTGGTAGATGTCCAACATGGCGCAGAGTATTAATGCCATCCACATGGGCTCGAATAGCACGAGAGATCAATTTTTTTCCTCGGAAATCGTCTCTCTCCGAGGGAGTCATGAACGGTTTTTAGTAATATTTGGTTGAAGAGGATGCTGAGTCTGCCCGGTTTCGACTAGGACCTATCCAGATGTTTAATCAAAAATTAAATAACGGCCAAGGTGAAGATTGGTTGCAGTCTAGCCAAACCCTTCCTATTTTCTTATTCGCCTAACTGTTTGAAGATACCTTCGTTGGAGTAAAATTTTTAATAATGAATATGCCTATCGACCAGTCAGTCTAATATATTTATTAGTCGGCCATTGCAAAGTTGAAGCGAAAGCGACACATTTGGGAGCAGGTGAGATGAATAAGAACATACATGGATTAGGTTCATATCAGGAAAAAACCGCCGTCAAAGGCAAGCGGGAGCAGATCCTAGATGCCGCTCTGCACTGCTTCATCACCCAGGGCTTCCACGCCACCCCGACTGCCCAGATCAGTAGAGAGGCAAACGTCTCTACAGGGACTCTATTCCATTACTTCCCAGATAAGAATACTTTGATCGATCAGTTGTATCTCTCAATCAGTAAGGAGATGAAGGAAACGATACCCACCAACGATGATCGTTCCCTTTCTCCAGCGAAGAGAATAAATGACTGGATGAAGAGGTACATTAAGTGGTGCGTGGCGAACCCCGAGAAAGCGCTTTTCCTAGACCAGTTCTGCCAATCGCCAGACATCAGCGACGTGGCGAACAGGCAGAACGAGGAAGAAGAGGCCTGGTTATTGGAGGCATTTGATGAAGCCAAGAAGAAGGGGCTCATTCGGGACCTGCCCGACGAATTCTATGAGATGATGACCACCCAGATCGTTAAGGGAATAATCGAACTCATAAACTCTGGGGCTACGAACCTATCGGAAGATGAACTTATAGACGTAGGGCTTGAAATGCTCTGGAGAAAATAATTCATTATAATAATAAAAAATTATGGAGTTAATCGGATGACACATCATTGGACAGAGAACGATGTACCCGATCAATCGGGTCGGGTGGCAATTGTTACAGGGGGAAACAGCGGCATCGGATGGCACACGGCACGGGTTCTTGCGCAAAAAGGTGCGACGGTTATCATAGCATGCCGCAACATGCAGAAAGCCAATACCGCCGCCGATGAGATCAGGGCATTCAACCCATCTGGCAAGGTCGAAGTGATGCCGTTGGACCTGAGCGATCTCGATTCCGTGAGAGAGTTTGAAGCTTTATTTCGTGAAAGATACGATCGATTAGACCTGCTCATCAACAATGCTGGTATAATGTTTACTCCCCAAGGGAAAACAAAACAGGGCTTCGAACAACAGTTCGGTACCAATCACCTTGGCCATTTTGCTCTGACCGGCATATTGCTGGATAAGCTAAACGGAACACCCGGCGCTCGCATTGTGACCGTAAGCAGTGGTGCGCATCGAATGGGTAATATCGATTTCGACGATCTGAACTCGGAAAGAGACTACTCGCCATATCGCGCTTACGGGCAGAGCAAGCTAGCGAATCTGCTGTTCACCTATGAGCTCCAGCGTCGGCTCATCGCAACCGGGCAGAGCACGCTGGCGGTGGCGGCACACCCGGGGTCGACAAGGACCAATTTGACAAGGCACAGCAATGCGTTCGTGAAACTATTGGATCGCATTATCTCGCAAAAATCGGACATGGGCGCGTTGCCGACGCTTTACGCTGCCACGGAACCCAACGTCCAAGGAGGCGAATATTTTGGTCCGAGCGGTGCTCGCGAAATGCGAGGCTACCCCAAAAAGGTCGAGTCAAATGAGCACTCACAAAATGAAGAGCTAGCGCGGCGGTTGTGGACGGTATCGGAGAACCTAACGCATGTGTTCTATCCGTTGAATGATTGGAAAATGTTACAGGACGGTAAAAAAATCAGACATCTGGATATGGATGATGGTGGGTCTGCCCGAATTTGAATCGGGGTCTAAGGCTCCCAAAGCCCCAAGGATGGACCAAGCTACCCCACAGACCCGTGTTAGCGGTGTAAGGCGCTCCCCCCAATAAAGGTTACCTTCTTAACGACCCCAGCCCCTGATCCTCTTCCTATGAGTTATCTGATCGGAGGCCCGACCTATGTGAAGAATGGTTATATCCTCATCAAACTACCATAAGGAAAATGGAATGGGTCGACCCTCATAGTTGAGGGAAGCCTGTCGGGGGAGCGAGAAAAAGTGAAAAGAGGTTTTTAACATAGACTCTCACCCCCGCTTCTAAGCTCAGGTACAGGACCGAGCCGATGTTAAGGTCGGACCCAGTTATGTCATGTATCCCCCTTCTCAGCACGAAGATAATGTCAATGGCCTTCCCGCCGATACATTCTCGCACCCCTTGTGCGCCAGACGCCCCTTGGCGGTCAAGCACCGTCCTACTGCGCGTGCCTTGACATCAAGTAAGACATCATCGGCATATCTGGCAACGTATTTTTCCAAACCCCTATTGTAATAGATTAAAGCCCTTTTCATCTGCCCACGCTCCCTTGAAATAACGCATGCCCGTGCTGTACGAACGTGCGATGCCCGCGTTCCGTCGGCCGACCTCCCACCATGGGTCAAGGACCAAGGATGAAAAATAGGGCGGCACCCGGCGATAGGAACGGTCGCCACCCCTTTACGGTTTATCCTCGATCCCTGAGCCCTTGACCGATGATGACAGGCAGACCTCTCGGATAGTTATCTGTCCTCTATGCTGCTGTACCGATACGTTCCTGCGCTCTTCTTCGAGGATCCGCTCTTGCTCTGCGAGCCTGAACCGCCGGATTGGTCAGCGGTTGGCGATCCATATCTGGAATATGTCATGGATTCAGTGTTGGTTTTCTTCTTTTCAGCTTCCATAATTTCTTACCTCTGCCGACGTACATCGGCAATGGAAGTATGGCGCTTTAGATACATGTCGGGGTCCCACTTTTAATTCAACAAAACCGATGAAAAGCGCGATATCATCGGACGCAAGTATGCATAGAAAAATATTTTATCTATTATTAAATAGAATAGATGTACAAGTGTTGATGAAATTAATGAGGAATAGTCCTTATCGCGTTGAAATTGATTATTTCCGCTCGAACGACAGCTCGACGAAAAAGCGATTAAAGAAAAAATATTTTCATTTTCTATATAATGAAGAAAAAGAAAGTTTGCCGTTGGTACGACCTGTCTGCGATCTCGTTTCCGACGATACTTCCATGGACATTTGCGCTCCGCACCTGCTCGTCCGCTCTTCCCTGGATCAGACACACCCCTCCACAGGCCAGGACCGCCTGATAATCATCCCGGAAGGCTCTTTATACTCTTGGCATATGAATAAACATGCGTCGGGCGTGGGTCATTGCTGCGATAGCGATCGTGGCAGTGCTGCTGCTGGTATCCGCCGGTTACTACTATCTAGCGGTCATGAAGAACGAGGATACCTTGGGTTACAGCTCTCAGGACCTGGCGGTCCCATGGACATCCACGTTATCGGCGGTTAACAACTCCCTGCCCAGCGGGACGACCTCTGTGCCCATGGCTGTGGAGGAGACCAACCTCTACTGGAACATCACAGAGGACATCTACGCCGGATATGGCGGTGCGCTGGATTTGTGGGTGGAGAACAACAACCACGGTAAGCTGTTCGTGTACTCGTTCGGGCTCAAATGGGTGAGCGGGGGTAGCAGCTCCTACTACCGCAACTGCAATACGACCATCGAACCTGGGGAGAAGGCGGAGCTGGGTTTGCTCATCTTCGGTGCGCCCGCGACGGGAAGTGCCGAGTATCAGATAATCCTCAAGGCGGCCGTTTCCAACATCGCCGGCACCCAATGGTACGATGCGGGGGCCCTCCCCAGTAACTCCAACTCTGTTACCATCACCAGCCTGGCGACCCCCCGCGAACAGGAGGTTCGGCTCAACGTCGAGCAGTACTACAACCGCATCAACGAGCGTGTGGACTACTCGGTCGTGTCCTCTCCCTTGGCTGCCATCAAGGCTACCTATCCCGGCAACTACAGCGTTCTGCAGATCGCCGAGGCCTTCACCTGGATGAGGGAGAACATAAAGTATGTGAACGAGGGCTCGGAGGACTACTGGAAGACCGCCCAGGAGACGTTGTCGTCCAAGGAGGGGGATTGCGAGGACCATGCCATCCTGCTGTGCAGCATCATAGGGGCCCTGGGTGGCAATGCCCGGGTCAACCTGATCGAGGAGCATGCCTTTCCAACCGTCTACGTGGCCTCCACCTACGCGGACCTGCAGAAGGTAAGGGCGTCACTGGCTAGCTACTATGGGCTGGAGACGTCCGTGTTCAGGATGGCCTACCTCCAGGACAGCAGCGGTTACTGGCTGGTCATCGATCCCACCGGGTTCCCTTACGCCGGAGGATTGCCGGCGCAGTCCGAGCCCACGTCTGCCAGTGGGAGCTGGACCTTGCTATCCAGCTACCTCATCTCCTT
>JAAYAX010000002.1 GCA_012719175.1 Methanomassiliicoccus sp. | reverse complement strand
TCCGGCTCGCCGTCCACCTCGATCATGCATATGGCCTCCACGTCCGGCAGTCCGGCCTTCACCGCCTTGTTTACCGCGCGGATGCAGATGTCGTCCATCAGCTCGGTGGCCGAGGGGATGAGCGGAACGGAGATCAGGTTGGAGACGCATTTGCCGGCATCCTCCAGGCGGTCAAAGGCGGCCAGGACCATCGCGGAACGCTTGGGCTTGGGGGCGACCTTCAGGGTGACCTCGGTAATGATGCCCAGGGTGCCCTCGCTGCCCACGAAAAGCCGCTCCAGCTGGTAACCGGAGGAGTTCTTTATGGTGTTGGTGCCCACGTGGATGACGGAGCCGTCGGCCAGCACGACCTCCAAACCGAGCACGTAGTCGCGGGTGGCGCCGTACTTCACCGCCCTCATGCCCGAGGCGTTGGTGGCCACCATACCCCCAATGGTGCACGCCTCCCCGCTCCCGGGGGTGGGGGGGAAGAAGAACTTGTGAGGAGCCAGAGCCTCGTTCAAGCGGTCGTAGACGACGCCCGCTTCAGCCACGCAGTACAGGTCGTTCACCCGCACCTCCTTTATGGTGTTCATGCGGGTGAGGTCCATGACCATGCCGCCCTTTATCGGCACGGCCGCCCCGCACAGTCCGGTGCCTCCACCGCGGGGGACCACCGGCATGCCCTCTCGGGAGGCCAGCCTGACCAGTTCGGACACCTCGGCCGTGGTCCTCGGTCGGACCACGACATCGGGGGTGTGATGATGTATGGAGGAATCGAATCCGTAGGTGTATAGGTCGGCGATACGGGTGGAGCAATTTTCCTGGCCCACGATCGCCGAGATCTCCCTTTCCAGGCCTTCCTTGAGCGTCATCTCGGCCGAGATACGCAGCCGGTGATAGATAATCGTTGCCCGGGCGATAGCATAATCTACCTCAGGAGCTAGATTTGGACTTATGGAGAACCGCCCGGGAAATGCCGCCAAGGTCGCCCCAGACCTATTCATAGCGATGATGGAGGGGGTGGAGAAGGGCGAATGCTTGCTCATAGATGTGCGCACCCCGGAGGAGTTCAGGAGGGAACGGATAGAGGGGGCCAGGAACGTGCCGGTGGATGCCCTCAAGGGCGACCTAGGACCGCTGGACCGGGATACCCCGCTGCTGATCTACTGCAAGGTGGGGAAGAGGTGCGTGAAGGCCTTGGACCAGCTGAATGAGATGGGGTTTCACGACATAACGGTGCTGGACGGGGGCATCGAATCACTGAAGGCGTTCAATATAAAATGACCGTCGTACCGGGTCTGAATACCGCTTTCTTCTAAGTATATAATTATTGTTACAACAGAGGGGATGTACGATTGTTCTATCCATCCATGAGGGCCTTTTTTTATGCTGGCTTTGAAGGATGTTCCTCAAGAACGCTAGGATGGATTATCCATCCATAACAATGGTTTATAATCCCCTTAATCGCTGTATCTTCTCACCAAATTGTTTGGTATTGGAGGAGAGGTGGACAAAAAATGCAAGGAAAGGAACTATTGG
>JAAYAX010000001.1 GCA_012719175.1 Methanomassiliicoccus sp. | reverse complement strand
TGGCTGACAGCGCCCCATGGTTCCCGCGGGCTCGCGCACCGCAGTACAGCATGGAACGTTGGCGGGCTTAACTACCGGGTTCAGATGGGACCGGGTGTATCCCCGCCGCTGTGGCCGTCACACCAAAACCACTGATGGTGAACGTGTATTTATTCGTTTCCGTTCCTTCGCCTGATGTTAGAACAGATAACGCGCTCAGAACCTCTTGCTCCATCCCAGGAAGCCTACAATGTCCTTGACCAGGTCATCGGAGGGCCGGGCGCCGATCTGCTCCCTGTACCTAGAGATGCGGTTGTCCAGGATGATGGCCACCCCCTTGTCGGTCTCGGTGCGTATGAGCCGTCCCACTGCCTGCTGAACCTTCCGCACCGCGGGAACGGCGGAGGAGTACTCCCACCCCCTTCCGGGGCCGTACATGCGGTCGTACCTCCTTCTCAGCTCCTCCAGCGGCAGGGAGGGGGGAGGGTAGGGCAGACCTACCACTACGGCGATGTCCAGCTCCTGGCCGGGGAAGTCCAGGCCCTCGGCCACCTTACCCCCCATGACGGTGAAGAACACGCCCCCCCGCCCCTTCTTGAACGCCTGGATGCTGGATGCCAGGCGGCGAGAGGAGCCGGCCTCCTCCCAGTACAGCGGTCGGTCCACGTTCTCCTCGATGCGGCCACGCATGGAACGCAGCATCTCATATGAACGGAAGAACACCATGGTGTTGCGGTCCGTGGCCTGGCAGATGTCGATTATGTGGTCCTCAATGCGAGTGCGCATGGTGGGGTCCTCGCGCATCTCCCGTTGACCCGCGCACACGTCCTCGGCGTACAGCACAAGGCGGTTCTCCGGCGGAAATGGTGAGGGGAATATGCGGAGCTCGCGGTCGGACGGAAGGTCGAGGATGTCGGCGTACTGCCGAAGCGGTTGCATGGTGCCGGACATGTGCACCGCCCCCTTGACCTCCTTCAGGAACATGGTCGTCTCCTGCGGATCGAGGCAGTGCGCTCTGAGGCAGCCCAGGTCGTCCGATGATACGATCTTGACGAAGCGTGAGTCCTCCGCCTGCAGCCAGTCGGTGAGGAGGGATCCCAGGCGGAGGGTGGCGGACACCGGTTCCTTGCCGGCCTCGAGCCTCGTGTCCACATGCTCCTGCCCGATGTTCACCAGGTTGGCGCACATGGAACGCATCTCCTCATCGCTCAGTTCCAGTTCCCCTCGCAAACGGCCCTCCAGGAACCTCCGCCCGAGCTTGGCATCAAAGCTCCCCCGGGGGATCTGCTCCTTGATCGCCTCCTCGATGATGCGCCTAAGGGTTATGCACAGATAGGTGTGCTCGACCCCTCTCACCAAACGGGGGTTCCCCAGCTCCTTGGACTCCGCCTCCGCGGCCTCGATGTCGCGTACTGAGAGGTCGAAGCTCTCCTGGTCCCGAGCGGCATCGATGAGGTTGTGGGCCTCGTCCACGATGAGAACGAAATCGTCCATGGTGAGCTGCAGGCGATCAAGCAACTGCGAACGGATCTCCCGGGACAGGAGCTGCACGTAGGGGACGGCTACCACGTCGACCAGCGGCATCACCGCCTTCCTGGCCTCATAGGGGCAGGCTCCCTGCTTCTCACAAAAGGTGTCGAACTCCGCAGCCGTGGGCAGATGGTTGGAGCAGTACTGCAGGAAGCTCGTTTCCCCGATGGCCAGGAAGTCGGCGTAGTGCGGGCATCCACCCCTCTGCTTGGCCAGGGTCCGGGACTTGCGCTCCTCGCATATCTTGGCCAGGGCGTGAGGGGGTATGTCCTCGAACTCATCCAGGCTTCGTATGAGGAGGCAGGACTTCCGACGTCCCAGCATCGGTATCCCCGTCACCTTCTGCCGTCGAGAGATGGACCTCAGCTCCTTCATAACCTGGTCGCTCTGCGAGATGGTGCGGGTGAGGTACAGGACCTTCTTCTTGTTGGCCTTGGCGTGTTGTAATGCGCCCACCAGCGAGCACACTGTCTTGCCGGTGCCGGTGCCGGACTCCATGACCAGGTGCTTGCCTCCGTCCATGGCCCCCTCCACCGCCCTCACTATCTCCACCTGGGAGGGCCTAGGCCGATACGGGAAGTAGGGAGGCCGCTCTATCCTGACCTTGCCCGGTGCCAGATCTTCTTCGATCAGCTCCTCTTCTATCGCTGGCTCCACCTCTCTCTCGTGCTCCCGCCCGCACCGGGGGCAGTGGGACAAGATCGGCGGCACCAAGGTATTGCATCGGGGACAGAAGTGACCGGCCATGTCTTCGTGCCATGCCTGGGACCGATATAAACGTGACTATCGGTGGAACGATGGACGCTGGAGGGCCGATGTCATTGAGGATTTTTTCCATAAGGAGGAGCTAAGTCGGTCGTTTTTTCCTGAAAAGGCCAAGTGAGTTCGTTCCAGCAAGGAATCATCGGTATCATTCTAATAGTTCTCACCCATTCAAGATAGCATCGAGGCTGAGTGGATGAAGTCTTCAACCCTGCTCGTGTCACTGTCTTTGCTGTTGGTCGCGATGTCGCCGATCGTCCTCCTGTTCGCTGTTGCGGCTGAACCTCCTGGACCGCCTTTAAGCGTAACGGCGACCGCTTCCGGAATAGACATAACCCTGGAATGGAGCCCCCCGCCCTCTAGCACAAGCATTGATGGGTACAGGATATATCGCGGGGAAACATCCGGATCAATCACCACCGACCTCGGCCCCACCACAGACAATACCTTCACGGATTACAACCTGAGAAAGGGTGATACGTACTATTACCAGGTGGCAGCATTCAACGTAGATGGTGAGGGGGTTCGAAGCGAGGTAGCATCTGCCACCATTCCGACCACTGCGCCCGGAGCGATCGACAATCTAGCGGCCACAAGGTCGTTCGGTCTGATATCGCTCACTTGGTCCCCTCCCGATGACGATGGGGGATCGGCCGTAACACAGTATTCCATCTATCGCTCTGACAGCACTACCGCTCCGAGCTCACCACTGACCACTCAGTCAGGTACGGGTTACATAGATCGTAGCATCGAGTCTGGTCGAACATACTTTTACTGGGTGGCAGCCAGTAACGTGAACGGTCTGGGTCCTTTGTCCAACATGGCCACAGCCTCTCCGCTGGCCGCAAACCTGCCGGGAGCACCAACAAATCTCAATGCCCAGGACGGTGTCGAATCCATTCAGATCTCCTGGAGCGCTCCGGCGGACAACGGTGGAGCGGAGATCACTGAATACCGCATCTATCGTGCTACGTCAAGCACCAAGCCAGATACTCCCATTCATACAAATGGTGGTGGCACGTTAACTTACTCAGACAGCGCCGATCTGGTGATCGGTACAACATACTACTATTGGGTCGCCGCATATAATAGCGCGGGAGAAGGCGAAGCCGTAGGTCCGGACTCGGCCGTACCTCAAGAGCCCCCTGAGGACCCTCCCGGTACCCCTGGAGATCTTCAGGCAACAGGCGGCGCTGGTTCGGTCTCCCTCTCCTGGACCGCTCCTTCCCCAGGTGATTCAATGATCACCCAGTACAATATCTATAGGGCTACGGACCCAACAATGCCCACATCACCTACATTTACCACCACTGGGACCTCCTATACAGATAGTTCGGTGACCAATGGTCAGACCTATTACTACTCGGTTAGCGCGGTGAGCAATGTAGGAGAAGGAGCTGCTGCCGGCCCGGTAACTGCTACCCCTGGGGCCGTACCCGGGGCACCATTGAACCTTGTCGCCAGGGCCGACGTCGGAAAGGTCAACCTGACCTGGAACGCCCCCTCCTCCGATGGGGGCTCCACGATCACGGAATATGACATATATCGCTCAACCTCGAACTCTATTCCCAGCTCGCTTTCGTTCACAACCACGTCCACAACCTTCGAGGATACGAGCGTGACCAGCGGCGTGACCTACTACTATTGGGTCACAGCGAGGAACAGTGTGGGCGAAGGTTCGGCAGCGGGCCCTGCCGTTATCGGTGCTATGTCCACACCCTCGGCTCCCCAGAGTGTGAATGGAGAGCTACAGAACGGTAGTGTCTTCTTATCATGGGCAGAACCGAGCAGTGACGGTGGAGCCGCAATCACCCAATACGTGATCTACCGCGGTGTGATGGAGTCCAACCTGGTGCAGATCGGTACCGCCACGGAGCTGACATACAACGACACCAACACCGTGAAGGGAAATACCTACTACTACGCGATCTCGGCGATCAATGAGGTCGGTGAAGGTGCTAGGAGCGCAGTCTTCGATATCCATGTCCCGCTGTCATCGGTGCCCTCGGTCCCGTTGGAACTGAGGGCGGAGATGGTCAACGGCAATGTGCTGCTGACGTGGACGGTACCTACCTTTAATGGCGGAGGAGAAATCACCGGCTACAAGATCTATCGCGGCACTAGCCAGGCCACCCTGAGCTACATCACATCGGTCACCACCAACTCCTTCGAGGATAATGGTCGGAGGGACGGTGTCACCTACGTCTACACGGTCGCGGCCGTTAACGAGGCAGGGGACGGTCCCTCTTCAGCTCCGGTGACCATCACCGTTCCCAAGGAATCCGTCGTCGACTCTCCCGTGGGTCTTGTCGCCATTGCCGGTCTGGCCGTGGTAGGCGTGGGCTCAGTGCTGTACCTGCTGCGCCGGAACAGGCTGAATCCGTGATGAGCAAAGGATGACCGAGGGCGGCCTTGACCCACCCCTTTTGCGTGGAGTGTACGTCAAGTGCTGTTCCTTCACCGAAGCCACCATTCGACCCTCCGAGGATGCAGGGAGCGGTTATTAATGGCCCTTCAGGATACCAGACTATCGGTTCTCGAGGCAGGGTGCACATGCTCCACATAATGAAGCTCGGTTCGATCGACGATAAGCAGGCTACGGAGGTTGGGGGCAAGGCCGCCAATCTCGGCAGGCTCATCGCCGGAGGCTTTCCCGTACCACCAGGTCTGGTCATCCCCGTGGAGGCCTACGATGAGTATCTGGGCCGTGAGGGGATCCGCCAGAAGATCGTGGAGGCGCTGTCGTCCATCGACTTCCAGGACGAGGCCTCGGTGGAGAAGGCCTCTGGAACGATCAAGGGTCTGTTCTCCGACATCGACACTGGAGAGGTGGTGGCCGGTCTCGACCTCGCCCTGGCCGACATCGATCCCGAGTCCCTGTGGTCTGTTCGCTCCTCGGCTGTCGCGGAGGACCTGGCCACGGCGTCCTTCGCTGGTCAGCAGGACACCTACCTCAACATACGCCGTCCCAATGTCAGCGAGAACGTGCGCAAGTGCTGGGCCTCCTTTTGGAACACCCGGGCCATCTCCTACCGTCACAAGGCTGGTGTCGATCAGATTAGCAGCGGCATCGCCGTGGTGGTCCAGCGTATGGTGGACGCTCGCTCCTCAGGCATAATGTTCACTTCCGATCCCGTGTCCGGCAGGAAGGACCGCATTGTCATGGAGTCCTCATGGGGACTTGGAGAGTCCATCGCCTCTGGGTTGGTCACACCGGACAGGTACATTTGCGACAAGCTCACCGGGAAGCTCATAGAGCGGACGGTGAACCGTAAGGTAACCGGCATATTCCTCTCTTCAGATGGCTCGAGGTCGGTGAGAATGACGGAAGAGAGGCAGATGGCGCCGTCCCTCACCACAGACGAGATCACCATGGTCGCCAAGATGGGCCGTAAGATCGAGTCTTATTTCGGCGCCCCCCAGGACGTGGAGTGGGCCATCGAGGGAGAACACCTTTTCATCCTCCAATCCCGACCGATCACGAACCTCTCCAATGATGGCGACACCTTATGGACGCGGGGTTATGGCGACGAGTACTGGTCCGATGTAACATCGCCTCTCTTCTTCTCCCTGCTGGGGGAGATGCTGACCAAGTACGTCAACCATGAGGGCTCGGAGATCATGGGCTACTGGGGGCTGACGGACAAGGAGCTGTTGAAGGTCCATAAAGGGCACATCTACTTCAACGCCTCGGTGCTGGAGGAAGTGTTCACCTACAACCCCAAGTTTTCGCGCACCAACGAGTTATTGAACTACTTCCCCCAGAAGGACCAGGATCGCATCGCCCGGGCGGACACCAGGATCGCGGCGCGGCTATGGGCCGAGGTTCGGATCACCCTCCTGGACAATGAGGGCGTGATACTGCGCACCGATAAGGCCTACAGGAAGTGGGCGGCCTCGTTCATTAAGGTGGCCGAGCGCTTCGATTCCCTGGACCTCGCCGCACTGGACGATGCCCAGCTGCAGGCGGAGTATATGACCTTGCGGCAGGCATCCATCAAGCATTTCCAGCTCATCCGCTATGGGATGGTCACTCACTCCATCGGTACCAACCTCATGGTCAAGAGGTGGCTTATGGACTGGCTTGACGACCGCAGCGGTCTCCTATACTCCAAGCTCATATCCGGCCTGGACGACAACAAGACCATCAAGACCAATATCGCCATCGCCAAGCTGGCCAAGGTCGCTCAGAAGGACGAGGCGGTCCGTGAGCGGTTGACCTCCTTGAGCTCCAGGGAGGCATTGGAAACCCTGTCCGTGGATCCGAGGATGAGGTCGTTCGGGCAGGAGCTCGAAGCCTTCCTGAAGGATTACGGGCACCGTTCTCACACCCGTGAGATGTACTTCCCCCGCTGGGCCGACGACCCCACCCTGGTGATCGACGTGGTGCGCTCCCTCATGTCCTCGGAGGTAGGGGACCTGGAGAAGCTGGAGAAGGAGCGCATAAGGGAGAGGAAGGAGACGGAGAAAGTGGTCCTGGAGAAGATCGCCCGCCTCCGCTACGGCTATCTGCGGAACATGGTGTTCCGCCCGGTCCTGCATTTCGCCCAGACCTACCTCATGTTCCGGGAGAACCAGCGCTTCTACCTTGACCACATCATCCGCCGCTGGAGGGTCCTGTTCCTGGAGTACGGGCGCAGGCTTGCCTCCCGGGGGCTGCTGGAGAGGAAGGAGGACATATTCTTCCTCACCAAGGAGGAGGCCTTCGAGCTCCTGGAGAAAGGCGGCGACATGAAGGCGGCGGTCGACGAGCGCCGGGCGGACTTCGACCGTTACGAGAACGTCCTGCCGCCGAAGTTCCTGAGAGGGAACGTGGAGTTCGACGATACCGTGGTCCGCGGTCCCGACACCATCCGGGTCAGCGGCGTCTCGGCGAGCCCAGGCGTGGTCACGGGGAACATCAGGGTCGTGGAGACCATCGAGAACCTTCCGCTGGTGCGGGAGGGAGAGATCATGGTCACCTCCAACACCGATCCCGGGTGGACGGCGGTGTTCTCCAAGCTGGGCGGGCTGGTGACGGAGACCGGAGGCATACTATCCCATGGAGCGGTGGTCTCTCGAGAGTACGGGATCCCATCGGTCACCGCGGTAAAGGACGCCACCACCTTCTTCAGGACCGGCCAGCGCGTTACCCTTGACGGGAACGACGGCACCATTTACATCATCGGGGAGGAATTAACATGAACAGCGATACCATGCATCAACCTGGGGCGGACAAGGAATGGAACGAGAGCTTCTACTTCAACTTCTATGATCAGGCGCACGACCTGTGCATGTTCATGCGCATCGGTCTGAAGCCCAACATGGACGAGCGCTCGATGTTCTGCTTCATCATGATGCCCGACGGCTCGGTCATCGGCAAGAAGGAGATGGAGGTCCTCGGGGACGGGAGCCTGAACGTCAGTTCCCTGCGCTTCCACATGCTGGAGCCGGAGAAACGGTGGAAGCTGGAGTTCAACGGCGCCATGGCCCGGATGGAGGACAAGGGGCCGGTACCGGTCAAGGTCAAATTCTCCCTGGAGTTCGAGTCCTTGAACAAGATGTACGACTACCGGGATAGCGTGGACAAGGAGGGGGAGGCCATGTCCAGAAGCGTTGCCTCCGAGCATCTTGAACAGTTCGGGATGGCCACGGGAACGCTCACCGTGGGGGAGGAGCACTTCGACATCCAGGGCCTGGGGGAGCGGGACCACTCCTGGGGAGTGAGGGACTGGAACGCTCCCAAGATGTGGATATGGCTCACCGCCCAGTTCTCCCGGAACCTGGCCCTCAACGTCACCAAGCTGTTCGTGGAGGGAGGAGAGGTGTCCGCGGGGTTCTTCCACATCAACGGGAGGAACATCCCCCTGGTGAAGGCGGACATCCGCACGGTCCTTGACCCTGACGGAACGCCGAGGTCGCTGGCCATGAACCTTGTGGACAAGGATGGCGGAAAGCACAAGGTGACCGCTGAGGTCCTGCGGGAGGTCATGATGCCCTTCCCTGGCCGGGACGGCAAGAGCGTGTCAGTGATGCACGAGACCCTCTCTGAGTACACCTTCAACGGCCAGAAGGGCTACGGGATCGCCGAGTACCTTGTGCGCAAGAGTTGAGCTCTCTAATACCTAGTGAAAAGATTGGGGAGGCCTCCCTGAGAGGATCAGGTCAGGGTCAAAGAGCCGATGACCCTCAGCTTCCCGCCCTCAAGGTACATGAGGACGGCCCTGCTCCCCGGAGGATGCACCAACGGCTTGTCCAGGGAGAGCTTCACCGTGGGCCGCCGAAAGTCCCCGCTGTCCTGCACGGACTCCACCCGGGCGCTGATGAACTGCATCCAGTGACCCAGGTGCAGGACCATGCCCTCCTTCAGGGGCGTTTTCCAATAGTTGACCAGCTCCGCCGGGGCGGTGATCTCACTGCCGCATTGGACCTTGTCGTCGAGGGTGAGCACGTGCCCCCGGTCCAGCTGCTCCACGTCGATGTTCTTGAGGGCCAGACCCACCCTGTCGCCGGCCACGGCATCCTGGTAGTCGTCATCGTGCTTTTGGATGGAGCGCACCAGTGCCGTCCTCTTCGTGGGAAGCACCTTGAGGTCGTCATGGCGCACGATCCGGCCGTAGGCCACCGTGCCCAGGATCACCGTACCCACGCCCTTCACGTTGAAGAAATGGTCTATGGTCACCGCTCCCTTCCCCGGCTCTCCCGGGGAGGTGATGGCCTTAGTATCCGCCAGCAGCCTCTCACGGATGGCGTTCTTATCGTCCTCGATGAAAGTGTAGGATTCCAGGACGGTGCCTTTGGTCAGGGGTGCCACCTGCTCCGGCGTGAGGTAGTTGCGCAGCACGATGTAGCCCTTCTTGACGTCTGCGCAGTGCAGCATTACCATGCACTCGCCCAGCTGGGAGTTGATGGCGTCGATGACCACCAGCGCGAGGTCGGCCATGGAGGCGGTATAGAAAAGGGGCGCCAGGCGATCGGGGTAGTTGGTCGCCTCTATAAAGGTCACCGTGTCCGTTCCCTGCTTGAGATCGTACAGGGTGATGTCTGAGACAGTACCCTTTTTACCCAGGTCCTTGGCGTAATCATTGGGACCGATGACCGCCACGTTGAGATTGGCCATGAGGGACGGTAAAAATGGAACGCATAATATGTTTTTGGTGATAGTGCGGCCAAGTGCTCAGCCATGCGGTCGCCGGGAGGCAGAATATGACAGAATGCTCATCCCTGAAAGTTCCTCTCCTCCACGACCTCCTTGGGCTCGGAGGAACCGACCTTCCGTCCTCGGGCCAGGGAGGTCAGCGCTCCCAGGAAGGCGATCGCCGCCGCCACCTGGAACGCCAGCACCATGCCCCTGACGAACTCCTCGGCCACCTGCGGGGGGATAGAGCCCACATTGCTGGAGAACAGTTCCGAAACTACCGCCGGCGAGGCCACGCTCGCCACCACCGCGACCATGATGGCCAAGCTCAGGGACTGCCCCACGGTGCGCATGGTGGACACGGTGCCGGAGGCCACACCCAGCTGTCTCTTGCTCACGCTGCCCATAATGGCACTGGTGTTGGGGGAGGAGAACATGCCCATGCCTATCCCGCAAAGGGTGAGATAGGCGACCAGGCTGCCGGTGGAGGAATCGACGCTCAGGGTGCTGAGCAGTAAAAGCCCAATGCCGATCACCACCATGCCCGTCGAGGCCAGCACTCGGGACCCCACGCGGTCGGAGGCCCACCCCATCAGCGGGGACAGCACGCTCATTATGAGGGGCATGGACAGAAGGACCAGGCCGGTGAGATATAGATCATAGGCGAGGACCCGCTGGAGGTAGAACGATATCAGGAAGGAGATGCCGAAGTAGGCAGTATAGTTAAGCAGCGTGGACACATTGGCCATGGCGAAAAGGCGGTTTTCTGTGAACAGGGTGAGGTCGAGCATGGCATCGCTCCCCTTCCTGTGCTCGATGAGCAGGAACGCGGAGAAGCCCACGACCGCAACCACAAGCAGGGCGACGATGGGAAGGGACGTCCACCCCCAGTCCTCGCCCAAGGTGAGGGCCACCAGCAGAGTAGCCAACCCAATCCCGAAGGTGATCGCGCCGGAAATGTCGAAGGGCCGCACCGGTGCCTCGTTCTTCGGCTCCTGTAGCTTCCACAATGCCAGTGCGATGACCACCGCCCCGATGGGGATGTTGACCCAGAATATGGATGGCCAGCCCAGGGCGCCGGTTAGGAAACCCCCCAGCGGAGGGCCCAGGCTCAGCCCGATGTACACGGACATGGCGTTGATGCCCAGTGCCTTCCCCCTCTCCTTGGGGGGGAAGGCGGCGGTGATGATAGCCGCGGAGGTGGCGGTGATGAATGCGGCCCCGCATCCCTGCAATGCCCTGAAGGCAATGATCTGGCTTCCGTTGCTGGATATGCTGCAGAGGAAAGAACCCAGGACGAAGATGCCGAAGCCGATGATGAATATGGGCTTCCGGCCGTATAGATCGGACAGCCTGCCCATGGTGAGAAGAAGGACCGCCAGGGCGACCAGGTACGACGTGGGTATCCATACCGAGGCGGCGTAGTCTATTTCCAATACCTGGGAGATCGTAGGCAGAGAGACGCTGACGATGGTGGAATCAAGGGGGCCCATCATGGCCCCCACGGACGTGATCAATAGGACGATCCACTTCTCCCTGCGCTCCATGCCCATGGGACAAACCTGCCTACCTGTGGCTGGCCACTAGAGCATCTTTCCATACATAAGCGTGGTGGAGCGGGCATGACAGCAGCATCAATGGGTTTTATGACAATATGCAAGATGGCCCTAAGTTAATCCACCTTCTGATCTCCTGGGTCGGAACGCCCATTTCTTTATTTCGTATGGTTTTAGGAGCCGCACCATCACGTCTGAATATCTGACCTGTCAGGGAAATATCATATTTACCATGCCCTCCAAATTAGGTAAGGTGAGAATATGGTAGAATCGAAAGATGCTGAAAGGGAGACCACATTGATCGGGGACATGTTCCCGCACATGGAGGTATGGACGACTCACGGTAAGATGACATTGCCCGAGGACAAGGCCGGGAAATGGTTCATATTGTTCAGCCACCCCGGGGACTTCACGCCAGTCTGTACCACGGAGTTCTACAGCTTCACGAAGATGAGCGATGATTTCAATAAGCTCAACACCGACCTGATCGGCCTCTCTATTGACCAAGTGCACTCTCATATTAAGTGGGTGGAATGGATCAATGAGAACCTGGATGTGGAGGTCCCCTTTCCGATAATCGCCGATGCCCTGGGGACGGTGGCGACCCGGCTTGGTATGGTGCATCCGGGCAAGGGAAGCAACACCGTGCGTTCGGTGTTCATAGTGGACGACAAGGGTGTGATAAGGCTCATAATATACTACCCCCAGGAGGTCGGGCGCAACATGGAGGAGATCCTCCGCGCCCTGAAGGCTCTCCAGGTCTCGGACGCCAACAACGTGGCCATGCCCGCCAACTGGCCCAAGAACGAGCTTCTGGGCGATAAGGTGATAGTGAGGTCAGCGGCCGACGAGGCCACAGCCAAGGAGAGGAAGAAGACGTATGACAACTACGATTGGTGGTTCTGCTACCGCTCCCTGTGAACGGTCCTGGACGGACCCCTTTTTCTACTTTTTTTAGAAAAACTAAATATACGGGAAGCTCTGAGCTATTGGCAGATATCATGGTGGATAATAGTATGAGATACTCCCTGCCCGCACTGCCATATGGATATGGGGACCTGTCGCCCTTCTTGTCCGAAGCGCTGCTCAAGATACACCATGATGGTCATCATCAGAAGTACGTCAATCAGGCCAATGCCTTGCTGGAGAAGCTGGAGAAGGCCCGCAGCGACGGTACGGTTCTGAACATGAGGTGCGAGCCCCAAGCACTGGCGTTCAACGTCGGTGGTCACATCCTGCACTCGCTCTATTGGGAGAACATGGCCCCTACCTCCTCCGGCGGCGGGGGGACCCCTGGCGGACGCATAGGCGATGTCCTGAACAAGGAGTTCGGGAGCTATGAGCGGTTCATGAAGGAGTTCTCGGAGACCGCCAACGCTGTCGAGTCCTCTGGCTGGGCCGTGCTCACCTTCTGCATGCATACCCATCGTCCGCTCATAACCCAGATCAAGGACCACCACCTCTTCGTGGTGCCCGGTCAACGCATCCTCCTGGTCATGGACGTGTGGGAGCACGCGTACTATCTGGACTACAAGAACGAGAAGGCCCGTTATACCGCCGGCTTCTGGAACGTTGTCAACTGGGGTGCGGTAGACCAACGCCTGGAGAAGATACTGAGTGGTGACCGATGAACGCTTCCAAGGGGATGAGATGTTGACCGCTAGGAAATGGTACGACGACCTCCGCATAGGGGACCAAGCCGCTCACATCTATCATTCCAAGGCAGACCAGGGCCGGGTCATCATCGATGCCCTCAATTGGATGGACGACGAGTCGCGGTTGGTTATGATCAGCGATCGCTGGGACGATGACCCCAAGCAGTCGCGCTCCCGTGTTCTGGATGCAGCAATGGACGAGGGACGATTCATCATCGTACCGGCCAGGCGGCCGTTCTACGCGTCCGGAAGGTTCCGGCCGGAAGCCCTCAAGGACGTCATAAGCGTCGAACGTGATAGAGCGTTGAGCGAAGGCTACAGAGGTCTGGTGACCATCTGGGACCTGGAGTGGCTCAAGGACGAGCCGGATGACTTCGAGGCGCACATCGTATATCAGTCCACCCTGCCTCTGTCTGGCTTGCCGTCGAACCTCACGCTGATATGGCAGTACAAGGCCTCGGAGCTGACCTCCCAACAGCTGGAGCGGGTTATGCGAGCTAACCAGCTGGTTCTGGAGGATGGAAAGCTCTCACGTCAGTTCTGGTTGGTGGCCAACAGCACCATGGGGAGATCGCCGCGCGGCCGGGGCAACGTGGAATTGACGTGGACCTCGGAGACCGCCAACATCGACAACCTATAGGCCAGGATATCGGACCACATGCTCCAGGACCAAGGTCACCTCGATGTTCTGGAATCCCAGAGGCCGGATCTTGCGGTCTATGATTTCGATGAGCTCGCCGTTGCTGGCAGCTCGGATGCGGAACATGATGCGCCGCTCCCCGGTGACCCGAAGGATCTCGGACACGTTATCCATCGAGAACAGCACTGCCATGGCGTTCTGGGACCGGTCCGGGGCCACGTCCGCGGAGACATAGGCGTCGGCGTTGATGCCCATCTTCTCCTGGTTCACGATGGCCGAGTACCCCAGGATCTTCTTCTCCTCCTCCAGCTTCCGTATGCGGTCGCGTATGGTTGAGGGGGAACGGTCGACCATGGCCCCGATCTCCTCGTAGGTGAGCTTCCCATTGCGTTGAAGCATGCGGAGAATGCGAGAGTCCAGGTCCTCTTGGAGCATACCTCGATAAACGTCCCCCTGGGCTAAAAAAGGTTACTGACCCATTATTGCATGGCGACCGCAGGCATTCATCGCCCGAAACGGTACTTAGAGCGCATGAAATCCGAGATGATCCTCGCATGATCGAAGGCTAGGGACGGAAGCCGGTCCAGGTCGAAAAGCTCCACTGACTGGGCATCGTCACCCGCCCTGAGCTCTCCTCCCACCCTATGAAGGTGGAACACGGCACTGACGAGGTGCCCCCGGGGATCGCGATGG
This sequence comes from Methanomassiliicoccus sp., assembly GCA_012719175.1. NCBI lineage: Archaea > Methanobacteriati > Thermoplasmatota > Thermoplasmata > Methanomassiliicoccales > Methanomassiliicoccaceae > Methanomassiliicoccus > Methanomassiliicoccus sp. Next base: position 21,804 of record JAAYAX010000001.1, on the reverse strand, counting down.
GGATCGGAATACATGCCCACCAGGTCCAGGGGCTCGGTGCGCAGGCCGGTCTCCTCGAGCACCTCGCGCACGGCGCAGTCCTCCAGCCTCTCCCCGTATTCCACGAAGCCCCCGGGGAGGGCGTACCTCCCCTTCCCGGGCTCGTTCCCCCTCTTTATGAGCACTAAGCGGCCATCCACCAGGATGATGCCGTCGGCGGTCAGGGTAGGATTCCGGAACATGCGCTCCAGCTGCTCCTCCACGCGCCTCTTCTTGTTATTGTACTCATCGAGCAGCGCCTCGCCCTCAGGGGTGAGAACGGTCACGGAGCCTTCCGTGCCCCGCATCGTGAACACCACCTTATGTCCGGCGGCCTCCTCGATGCCGCTGAGGAGCTCACGTGCCTCCAGAAAGGTCATACCCATGGCCTCGGCCACCGGCGAGAGATTGCTCTTCTCGCGCACTCCGGCGAGCAGCTCCGCCCCTTCCTCCCCCAAAACGGGGTGACCCTCCTCGGTTATCCAGACCTGGCACTTTACCCCTCGGCTCATCCCCCTTCCATGGCCAAGTGATAGCTTAATAACTTCCTCCCTATATGCTCGCACATGCAGAATTGGAAGCGACAGATCCCCACCATCATGACATCCCAGGAGCTGCTGGACCGAGCCTACGCCCGCGCTTCCCGGGCCGAGGTCAACGGTGCCGCTCCATTCGATCACGTGAAGAAGACCAACATAGCGAAGATCACAGGGATAGGGGACATGACCACCACCACGCTGCTGAAGTACGTGCGGGCTTTCCCCAAGATGGAGCGGGAGGACGAGTTCTACTCCCAGCTCATCGACGTCATAATAGGGCACGACAAGCTCAAGCGGGCTTTGGCGAACATATCGTGGTGCGCAGAGAAGTGCTCCGACCTGCAGAGGAAGTACCTTCTGAGGGTGCGCAAGGCGCCCTCCATCGATGAGGTGGCGAAGGCCACCCGAGAGTTCTATGGAAGGTTCTCCTCGGTGGTGAACAGGGTGGACGCGGACCTGTTGTTCTGCCAGAAGGCCAGGGACATGCTCCGGCATCTGCCCGCCATCGACACCGCCGTGGAGACCATAGTTATCGCCGGATACCCCAACGTGGGGAAGAGCCAGTTGGTAGAGCGAGTGTCCTCGGCCAAGCCGGCCATTGCTCCCTACCCTTTCACCACCAAGGGCGTTGTCATCGGGCACATGAAGAGCGGTTGGCGCACCTACCAGGTCATCGATACCCCGGGGCTGCTGGACCGGGAGCTGGAGAAGCGCAACGCCATCGAGCTGCAGGCGGTCCTGGCCCTGCGCTACCTGGCGGACGTCATCGTGTTCATCATCGATCCCTCGGAGACCTGCGGGTACACCATCGATCGCCAGCTCGCCCTTCTGGAGTCCATCAGGAGCAACTTTCCGGACGTGCCGTTCATCGAGGTGGAGAACAAGGCCGACCTGGAGGGGAAGCCCACCGGCCGTCCGAGGATATCCGCGCTCACAGGCGAGGGTGTGGACGATCTCATGAAGAACGTGGAGGCGGTCCTGCGCTCGCAGCGCGTCACCGATCCCGACAAGCTGCCCACATAGGCCCGGACATTCCCAATTGTCAGTTAGCGAGCGTGTAGTTTATCTTCTACCTGAGGCTACAAGCGTTCATCGGGTGGAGGAGCAGGAGAGCTATGGCTGGTGTTGCATGCAGCAAGGCGATGGAGGAGTATTTCGCGACCATGTTCGCGGAGGCGGACCGCTGCTACTCCATCGCCCGCAGGGCGCGCTCCCGCGGGCTCGACCCCGAGGTGTTCGTGGAGATCCCCCGAGCCGAGGACCTCGCCTCCCGCTGCGAGAAGCTTCTGGAGGCGTGGCACGTGGAGGGCGTGGCCGAGCGCATCCGGGAGCTGTCCAAGGACCATAACCGTGAGGAGGTCTCCCTGCTCCTGGCCAAGGAGATGGCCACCGCGCCCGCCAAGAGCCGCGAGGATGCCATAGATCGGGCGGTGCGGGTGGGACTCGCTGTGCTCACCGAGGGCATACTGGTAGCGCCGCTGGAGGGGATCGCCGGGGTGACCATAGGCCGAAACTCCGACGGGAGCGAGTATCTCGCCATATCCTTCGCCGGGCCCATCAGGGCGGCGGGGGGCACGGGGCAGGCGCTGAGCGTGCTCATCGGGGACGTGGTGCGTAGGGAGATCGGCATCGGGAAGTACATCCCCACCGACAGCGAGGTCCAGCGTCTCAAGGAGGAGATCCCCCTCTACAAGCAGTGCCAGCACCTCCAGTACACACCCGGTAACGAGGAGATCGAGATCATCGCTAGTGGCTGCCCGGTGTGCGTGGACGGCGAGGGCACGGAGGTCATGGAGATCTCCGGCTTCCGGGACCTGCCGCGCATCGAGTCCAACCGCGTCCGCGGCGGCGCCTGCCTGGTCATCGCCGAGGGCATGTGCCTCAAGGCTCCCAAGATCCAGAAGCACGTGAAGAAGCTGGGCATCGACGGCTGGGAGTTCATCGATGAGTACATGGCATGGAAGAAGCGCCATGATGACAAGGGGGACGACAAGGGAGCGAAGAAGATCGTCCCCGACGCCAAGTTCCTCAAGGACATGGTGGCCGGACGTCCGGTCATCGCCCACCCCTCCCGCCTGGGTGGTCTGCGTCTTCGCTACGGCCGGGGGCGGACCACCGGCCTCGCCGCCCTGGCCATCAATCCGGCCACCATGATCGCCCTCGACGACTTCCTGGCCGTGGGCACGCAGATCAAGATCGAGAGGCCGGGGAAGGCGGGGGCGGTAACACCTTGCGACAGCATCGAGGGCCCCATACTCCTGCTGAAGAACGGCGACCTCGTTCAGGCCAACACCAGCAAGGAGGCGAAGCAATACCGGCCCGAAATCGCCGAGGTCGTGGACCTGGGGGAGGTATTGCTGGCCTACGGAGAGTTCATGGAGAACAATCATCTCCTAGCTCCTGGAGCCTACGCTGCCGAATGGTACAAGGTGGAGCTCTCCTCCCGTTCACAGCTACCGGACGATTGGAAGGAGCCAAGTTACGAACGTGCCAAGGAGATCTCCCGCACCTGCGGCGTGCCTCTCCACCCCCGGTACAACCTCTTCTGGTTCGATATCCCCCTGGACGAACTGAAGGCGCTGAGGCAGCATGTGCTGACCACCGGTACCTGGAGGGACGGCAAGCTCACGGTGAAGAGAGAACCCATCACCAAGCGCACCCTGGAGACCCTGGGAGCGCTGCACACGGCCAGCGCCACGATGGTGGCACTGGACCATTACGCCCTTCCTCTGGTGGAAGGTCTGGGTCTGGCAGTTGACGGGCCCAAGGTAGTGGAGCGGACGGTGCTGGAGGACCCCGGGACCATGGACGAGGCGGCGTTCTCCTCCCCCTCCCTACGGGCGGTGTCGCAGGCGCTAGGCCTGGAGGTGAGGGCCAGGGCGGTGACGCGTATAGGCTCACGCATGGCCAGGCCGGAGAAGGCCAAGGAGAGGAAGATGAAGCCGCCACCCCACGCCCTCTTCCCCCTGGGGCAGAGCGGAGGCATGCAGCGGCTGGTGTCCACCGCCGTGGGTCAGTCTCGTGTAGAGGCGGAGATGGGGCTGCGGCAGTGCCCGGAGTGCGGCAAGAACACCTTCCAGTGCTCCTGCGCGGAGTGCGGGGCCCACACCTTCACGGTGAACCGCCCCAGCGTGCAGCGCATCGACCTGGCACAGCTGCTCCAAAGCGCCATGGCCAGAGTGGGAGTGTCCACCGCCCCGGAGATCAAGGGCGTCCAAGGGATGATATCCAAGAACAAGACACCAGAGGCGCTGGAGAAGGGGCTGCTGCGCGCCGTTCATGATATCTTCGTGTTCAAGGACGGCACCATCCGCTATGATATGACGGACGTCCCCCTCACTCACTTCCGCCCTCGAGAGATCGGCCTGAGCGTGGAGAAGGCCATCGCCCTGGGCTATACCAAGGATGTCTTCGGGGCGGAGCTGACATCACCGGAACAGCTGTGCGAGCTCAGAGTGCAGGACATAATTCCCGCAGAATCGTGCGGCGACTACCTGGTGAAGGTTGCGAACTTCATCGATGACCTGCTGGAGAAGTACTACGGCCTCTCCCCATTCTACAAGGCCTCGTCCCGGGGGGACCTCATCGGGCAGATGACCATCGGTTTAGCTCCTCACACCTCGGGTGGCATCCTCTGCCGCATCATCGGCTACACCCGAACTAACGTGGGCTACGGACATCCCTTCTTCCACGCTGCCAAGCGCCGGAACGCCGATGGGGACGAGGACTCCGTCATCCTTCTGCTCGACGGGCTGCTGAACTTCTCCCGGGACTTCCTACCGCGGACCCGCGGAGGCCTGATGGACGCCCCCCTGGTCCTCACCACCAGGCTCGACCCCAATGAGATCGATAAGGAAGCTCACAACATCGACGTGCTTTGGGAGTACCCCTTGGAGTTCTACCAGGCATGCTTGGAGTACAAGCATCCCAAGGAGATAGATTCCATTATGGACCAGGTGGCCGGCAGGATCAGTTCCAACCTGCAGTACGAGGGCTTCGGCTTCACCCATGATACCGGGGACATATCCGAGGGGCCGCGAGAGTCCGCATACAAGACGCTGGAGACGATGATCGACAAGATGAACGCCCAGCTGGAGCTGGCGCGGAAGATACGGGCGGTGGACGCCAAGGACGTGGTCTACCGCGTCATAACCAAGCACTTCCTGCCCGACATGATCGGAAACCTCAAGTCCTTCTCCTCGCAGTCGCTGCGATGCACCAAGTGCGGGGAGAAGTATCGTCGCATCCCTCTAAGCGGACATTGCTACTGCGGTAACAACCTCACCCTCACGGTGCACGAGAAGAGCGTGAAGAAGTACCTCGAGATCACTAAGGAGATCAGCGAGAAGTTCGAGCTGGACACCTACACCCAGCAGCGCATCGCCATCGTAGAGGAGTCCATGAGGTCCCTGTTCCAGTCCGACAAAGTAAAGAAGTGCAAGCTCACCGATTTCATGTGATGGCTCAGAGATAGAACTGCGGTATAGAAAGTGGAAAGGATAAGGGTGTTGTCGGTCCTGGTGGACCGATGTGTAAACGTTCAGCCGCCCATGACCGAGGCGAAGCTCATCATGCTGCTCGCGGGGGTGTTGCAGTATGGGCAGACCCAATCCTCGGGCAGGTCCTCGAAGGCGGTTCCGGGGGCGATCCCGTGCTCGGGGTCTCCCTGCTCCGGGTCGTATACATATCCACAGATCGGGCAAACGTACTTGTCCATTTCCATCTTTTATCCTCCCTGTTGTTCTAGGTGATTATTGATTTCTTTCAACATATATCTAAATTGTCCATGAATTATACTAGGGGCCGAAGATGGTCTTTATCGTGCACAAGCTGGCTATATAATTGGACAGCAATGCATGGATCAAGGCAACAGAGCCGTTTATTGTGCAAATAAATAATATATAAAAGAATTAGAAAAGAGGTTCAGCCTTCGATAAGGCTACCGACGTCTTCCCGGAAGTCATCGAACTCCTTCTCTAGGACCTCGAGGGCCTTGCGGAGGGTGTCACGCGAGGACATGGAACCGTCGGTTTCGAACTCGAAGATGAACTTGGAATCATCGCCGCTTATAGTGATGGCGTTCTTGATGCACGCATCCACGCAGGCGCCGCAAAGTATGCACGCCTCCAAGTTCACGACCGCGACCTTTCCGTCCTGCTTTTCCAGGACCCCTCGGGGGCAGACCTTGACGCAGTCGGCGGAAACGTTACACTTGCTGGCATCGATGGTCACGGTGGGGTAGTAGCGGTAGCCGCACCCGGAGGTGACCTGCCACTTGGCATGGCGCTTGGCGGTTCCCAGCTCGGCCGAGGCATAGATGAGCAAGGCCTGCTTGGGCCCCAGCTTCACTATGGGGATCAGCTCGTCCTTCACTCGCAGCTCCTGGCTGCCCAGCGGCTCCAGGTCGCCGGAGTACACGTCGCATGGCCCCTTCTTGTTGAGGGAGTACATGATGGTGCAGTTGGGGCAACCCTCGCCCTCGCAGGTGCACTTGTCCTTGAAAACATACAGGTCGGGATCGGTGGGAATGGGGATCAGGCCCAGGCGATGAGATATGATCTCATCGAACAGAGGGCTGACGCTCTCGCATTCCTTGCCGTCCTCGTCCCGGATAGGACCTAGGTGGAACTCGACGGTCTCGATCGCCATCTTGGGGACCTCGGTCATGAGCGCCCGACGCAGGGCGTTCGCCAGGTCGGGACGGATGCCCGAGATTACGAACTTAGCATGGTTTTCGGCCAGGTCGATGATCTTCAGGTCCATGTATGCAACCTCAGACTCTCCGGCCCCTTCTGCCGCCCTTCTTCTTGGTCCCGTCGTGAGGGATAGGGGTTACGTCCTCGATGCGGCCGATCTTCATGCCGGCACGGGCCAGGGCCCTGATGGCAGCCTGAGCACCGGGACCGGGGGAGGTGGCCTTGTTCCCGCCAGGGGCGCGAACCTTGACATGGATGCCCTCGATGCCCTTCTCCTTGGCTATCTCTGCGACCTTCTCCGCAGCCCTCATGGCCGCGTAGGGAGAGGACTCGTCCTTGGCCGCTTTGACCACCATGCCGCCGGTGGCCTTGGTGATGGTCTCCGCACCAGTGACGTCGGTCAAGGTGATGATGATGTTGTTGTAGCTAGCGTAGATGTGCGCGATGCCCCACTTTCCCATGTTCACTCCTCCTTAGACTCGGTAGCGGGCAGGTCAGGGAGATCTGCCGGGGCGCCCTCATCATCGACCACGTCGGCGGCGACCTTCTTCAATACCTTCTCTACCTTCTCAAGCTGAGGGTTGATCTTCTCTTCCACGACAGGTGCGGGGGCCTCTACTGGCCTCTCCTTGGGCGCGCCGGTCCTGATGGGATGCAATTCGTTGGAAACGGGCGAGAGGGCGTTGAACGCGATCTTCTCCTCCTCGCTCCTCTTCACGATATAACCAGGTATGGTGACCTTCCGTCCGTCGATGGCCACATGGCCGTGGACGATCAGCTGCCTTGCCTGCTTGCAGGTGGCGGCCAGCCCCCTCCGCTGCACCAGGGTCTGGAGCCTGCGGTTGAGCACGGTCTCCTGGGTCAGACCCAGGACGTCATCGAGGGTGCTTCCGTCCATGGGCAGAAGGCCCATACGGCCGCACTTCTTCAGCAGGAGGCTCGCCTCCAGCTTGGCCTGTTCATCGTCAAGGCGAACGCGGGCCTGCAGCTGCTTGGACTGGTTCCTCAGGTTCCTGAGGATCGCCTGAGCCTTCCACAGCTCCCGCTTGCTCTTCAAACCGAACGCATTGCATATCTCGGTCTCGGTCTTGATCCTCTCTCCTCTCCAGGGGTGAGAGGGAGCGTCGAAAGACCTCCGAGAGAACTTCGGATCTCCCATTTTAGCACCTGCTCAATTGTTGTTTACTTCTTGTCTGAGGAAGCCGAGGCACCTGGCTGCTGAGCCTTCTGCCTGCTGACCCCCATGGTAAGGCCAGTCCTTCCGTTGGACCGGGTCTTCTGACCACGAACCTTCTGTCCCTGCTCGTGCCTTACACCTCTATAACATCTGATCATCTTCATCCGGTTGATGTCGTCCTTCTTGGCGATATCAAGGTCCTGGCCGAAAATGTGCAAGTCCTCACCGGTCTCCACATCGTTCTGCCTGTTGACGGCCCACGACGGAGCGAACTCTGGGTAGCTGGCAATTACCTTCTCGATGGACTCGGTCTGGGCCTCGGACAGGTTTCCCATTTTTTCGGAGGACTTGATGCCGGTTCTCTTCGCGACAACGGCGGCGACCCTGGGGCCTACGCCCTTGATATTCTGGATGCCCATCATCATGGACTTGTTGCCATCGATATCGCTGTTCATGATGCGGACGATGTAGCGGAAGTTCTCATCTACCTTCTTCTCTACAGGCTTCTCCGCCTTCTCCTTCTTCGCCTTCTCCTTCTTCTCGGCCTTTTGTGGTTTTTCCTGTCCTTCAGGTTGCGCCAAAGAGCTACCTCCAATGAAATTGAACGAATATCTCCATTCTCTGATTATAGTTAATGGAGCGTCTCCCCTACACGCAAGTCCCTATTTAATCGTTTCCCTATGACGGGACGCTTCCGGCGGCAATGCTGGAAGGGCTCCAGCAATGCCCCCCGGCGAGTGTCCGGCCCTACTTGCGGGAGAGTGCCGCCTTAACGATCTCCGGTGCCTTCTCCAGAGCGCCAGGGAGCTTCGAGGGGTCGCCGCCCCCTCCCTGGGCGAACTCCGGTTTCCCCCCACCGCCTCCGCCCACGAGCTTCATGATGTCCTTGAGCACCGGGCGGCAATCTAAGGTGAGGTCAGCGGAGCGCGAGACGAAAAGCTTGGGGCTCTTGCTGGCCATGCCCAGCACGGCCACTACGCCCGGCCTGGACGTGAGCGATAAGGACAGGGCCTGGGGGTCCTCCCCCTCCTCTACCTGGTAGACCACTACCCGGACGCCATCGACCGGCACCGCTTGTGCCAGGAGGGTCTCGGCCATGTTCTCGTTGAGGCGGGCGGTTAGCGCTTCCAGCCTCTTGCGGTCCTCCTTGATGTCCCCCAGGAGCTTGATGGCCGCCGGAAGGACCGTTTCCCGGTTGACGTTGAGCTTGTCCGCCAGGGCGTCCACGCAGGCCTTGTCCGACTGCATGCCCGAGACCGCGGCCAGGCCGGCCGAGTACTCGATGCGGACCACCCCGTCCTGTATGCGCTTGGTGCGCAGGATGCGGATCGGCCCCACGCGGGAGGTGCGGTCGCAGTGCAGGCCACCGCAGGCCTCCACGTCCACGCCGGTAGTGTTCACCACCCGGATGATCCTTCCCGGGACCACCCCTCCCTGGTACAGGCGGAAGCCGAACTGGGCCTCGGCCTCATCGCGGGGCATGAACTTTATGTGCACCGGATGGTCCTCCAGAACCACCTCGTTGCAGCGTCTCTCCAGCTGCTCCCGCTGTTCCTCGGAGAGGTTCTCGAAATGGGTCACGTCCAGGCGGGCCTCGTCCACGCTCTTATGGGCCCCGGTCTGCCAGATGTGGTTGCCCAGCATGGTTCGGGCGCTGCCGTTGATGATGTGGGCAGCGGTATGGTGGCGCATGAGCTGTCTGCGGCGCGACTCGTTGATGGCGCAGGTGACGATGTCCCCCTCGGATATGGAGTGCTTCTCCTTCAGGTAGTGAAGGATGGTGTTGCGGACCTTCTGCACGTTGACGACCTCCATGCCGTTCATGGTGCCATAGTCCGGCTCCTGCCCGCCTCCCTCAGGATAGAAGTAGGTGTGCTCCAGGACCACCGCCCCGTTGATGACCGCGGACACCCGGGCCTCGAAGGCCATGACCTCCGGGTCATCATAGTAGGACATCTTGGTCGAGGGCATGTCCTGGGGGAACTCCTCCTCCTTGGGCTCGTCCGACTCCTCCGCCTTGGTGTCCTCATGCCGCTTGGCAACCTGCATGTAGAAGTTGTCGGGGATCTCCACGGGCACGTCGGAGAACTCCTGGACGATCTCGGGGTTGAGCCCGTGAGAATCGTACAGCTCGATGAGCTTGTCGATGGTGATCGGCGCTCCCTTGAGGTCCTTGGTCATGCGCTGGACGATGGAGCGGCCGCGGTCCAGGGTCTCATAGTAGCGTTGCTCCTCCACCTTGACCAGGTTCATGATGTCCTCCCTGTTCTCGACCAGCTCGGGGAAGTGCGGAGAGAAGTAGTCGATCTGGCGTCCCACGATCTCGGATAGAGTGAATTTCGCGTTCAGGGAGCGCATGGAGCGCAGGGCACGGCGGACCAGCATGCGGGCGAAGTATCCCTCGCGAACGTTCGAGGGGACGACCCCGTCATTGAGCATGAAAGCCAGCGCACGTGAATGGTCGCATATTATGTAGATATCCTCCATCGGTCCGACATTCTTCAACAGCTCCTCGAAAGAAATGCCTAGACGATCGGCGGTGCGCTGTCTCAGGTTCCGTATGTCCGCCGCGGTCTTCATGTTCATGGCCCCGGCGACCTTGGAATACTCGGTCAGTATAAGTGGGTCGGGACTCACCCCAAGCTCCTCCTGGATATGCTGTACCACCGGGCCGAACACTGCCTCGTACGCCGACGGCGTCCCCTGGGATATCCACGTCGCACGCTCCAGGCCGTAGCCAGTGTCCACGACGGTCATGTCCATAGGGATTCGTCCTTGTGGCGTCTCCCGGTACTGCATGAAGACCAGGGTAGCCAGTTCCACTCCTTCGAGTATTACCTCCACGCAGGGGCCGGAGTTGCCGCCGCCCTCCCACCATTCCTCGATGTAGCGCATCCTGACCGGATCGACACCAAGGCGCTCAGTGTAGAAGCGATGGCATAGCTCCACCGTCCGGTCCTTGAAATATATATTCTTGCCTGGCTTGTTGAACGCGTGGTGGGCCAGCATCTCAAAGAAGGTGTAGTGCCTGCCGGTCCTGCCGACGTTATCGATATCGTTGAAGCGCACGCAGGTCTGAGAGATGGTCAGCGGGTTCGCGGGGGGTTCGACCACCCCGTTTAGCACCCAGGGCTGAAAATCATAGATGCTGGCTTGGGTGAAGAAGACATCATCCCTCCACCTCGCGACGATGGGATAACGTCGTACACGGCCGTGCCCGTTCTCCTCGAAAAAGCTGAGGTACTCCTCGCGCATCTCGTGGTTAGAATAGGGACGCTTTATAGGTGAATTATTGATGAACGAATACTCTTCGCAGGGGGACTCCCCGCAGCTGGGATGGAGGCCTTGGCTCCAAAAAGCCCGTCCGCATTTGGGGCAGACTTGACGGTGGAAATCATTATCTCGAAAGAAAGCGAGATCGAACTCGGATGACATGCTGGTCGGGTAGGTTAGCTTTTGTATTAACCTTTTGGATATTTCTTACTCGCTCAACTTATTGTACGATCACTTAGGACTGAGCCCGGCGTTCTCTCCGCTGTCCACCGCCACGTCGATGACCGCCAGCACATCGTCCCGCAGGAACTCGGTCAAGGTCTCCCGCAGCTCCGCCTCGGAGGACACTCGGCGACCCTCGATCCCTAGCGACTCGGCGTACTTGACAAGGTCCGGGTTGTCGAACGAGGTGCCTACCGCTCGTCCGAAGGTCTTCTCCTGCTTTATCCTTATTAGCTCCAGGCTCCGGTCGTTCCACACCAGCGTGATGAACGGTGTGTCCAGACGCTTGGCGGTCTCCAGCTCCATGCCTGTCATAGCGAAGCTGCCGTCTCCGACCGACGCCACGACCTTGCACGCCGGGAACGTCAGCTTGGTGGCGATGGCCCAGGGGACGCCAACGCCCATGGGGAAGAGGCCGTTGCTCATCAGCAGCGTGTTCTCCCTGTACACCGGGTACCGCTGTGCCATCCAGATGAGGTGCGCTCCCACGTCCGAGACCACGATGTCCTCGCGGCCGAGCGCGTCCCTAACGCACCGGACGATGGTCTGCGGTTTCACCCCGTGGTTCTCCTCCGGAACGGTGTTCAACATGCTCACTAACGATTCCTTCAGCTCCTTCGTCCATGCGGCCCCCGGACGGCCGGCGTTGGCCAGGGAGCGCAAAGAGGTGGACAGGTCCCCTATCACCTGGACGTCAGGGGCGAAGCCCGGCACGATGTCGCAAGGGGCGGCAGCGATGTACGCCACCCTCTTCGCGGTACCGAAGTTCCAGTACTGTGGCTCGAACTCCATCAGGTCGAAGCCCACGAGGACGACGAGGTCTGCGGCCTCGAAGGCCGCCCTCATCATGTCCGCCCGCCTCAGGCCGACGGTTCCCAGGCTCAGAGGATGATCGAACGGCATGGTCCCCGCACCCAGCCAGGTCATGGCCACCGGCAGGTTCCATACCTCAGCGAACCGGCGCAACGCTTCTCCTGCACCGCCGCGCACCACGCCCGCGCCCGAGAGCACCACTGGACGCTGGGCCGAGGAAAGTAGCTCGCGCACCATCGCCAGAGCCTCCGGCGGCACCTCCACGGCGTCGCGCGGAACGATCTCCCGAGGCGCTCCCTCAGCGCTCTGGCCCATCACGTCCTGGGGGAGCTCAAAGAACACCGGACCCGGACGCTCCTCCGCGGCCAGGGCGAAGGCCCTCCGCGTCAGATGCGGCACATCATCGCCGGAGCGCACCGAGATGCACTCCTTGGTGATGGGCTTGAACATCGAACGGAGGTCCACATACTGCTTCCGGGGGTAGCGCTGGCAGTCCGCCGGCAACTGGCCGCTCATTGCCACCAGGGGATAGTAACCAAGGTACGCTTCCATAACGCCAATGGCCATGTTGGCCGCGCCCGGGCCCAGGGTGGTGAGGCAGACGCCGGGGCGGCCGGTGAGACGGCCAACCATCCCCGCCATGAACGCCGCGCTGCTCTCGTGGCGCGTGAGCACGAACTCAATGCCCGAACCTATCAGCGAGTCCATGAGGTCGAGGTTCTCCTCTCCCGGTATCCCGAAGATCCGCTCCACGCCCTCGGCCTGGAGGCACTTTACCAGAACGTCCGAACTTTTCATGGTCATCACCCGAAGGTCGCGGCCCTCTCCTTGTAGATGGAGTCCGCGGCCCGGCGTAGTGCCTGGTGGACATCACCGTGGTCCTCTATAGGAATTATGCCCCTCTGGCGCAGCTCGCCGATGGCGGGATCCCCGTACTGGAGGGAGATCACTGCGTCCATGCCCCGCAGCCTCTCGGCCGTGGTCACCATCTTCTGGCGATGGTCCGGACCGAACAGCGGGACATCCTGCTGGCCGCTCATGTCCACGCTCCCGGCATCGTCGATCCTGCCCGCCTCCACCTCGTAGATGCGAAACCTCTCGGCGTGGCCATAGTGCTGGTCGACCGATGTCCCGTCGGAGGTGGCCACGGCGATGCGGTACTTGGTGCTTCCCTCCAGCTCCAGCGGGACGTTGACCTCCTCCCCCTTGGCCCGGGCGGCGCAGGTGAAGTGGGCGAACTCCGCCGAACGGTCCTCGCCCAGGAGCCCGATGGCATCGGCGCGGCACTGGCGGCAGTGGCGCATCTGTCTGATATCCACTTCGCACAGGTCCTGCAGCTCCCGGCGCTGCTTGGCCGTGGGCGCGGAGAGGTTCTCGAACTTGGTTCCGGGGACCGGTATCAGCGGTAGGATGTTGATAATGTACGCCCCCAGCTCCTTGGCCCTCTTCGCCACCGCGGGTAGATGGTCGGCGTTGATGCCCGGTATGAGCACCGAGTTCACTTTAACTAGCATTCCCGCCTCCGCCGCCCTTCTTATCCCTTCCTGCTGGTTCCGGAGGAGGATGGCGGCCGCCTCCATGCCCCGGTAGTTCCTTCCCTCGTAGTGGACGAAGTCGTATACCTTGGCGCCGACCTCAGGATCTATGGCGTTCATGGTGACGGTTATGAACCTCACGTTCAGCGCCTTGAGGCGATCGACGCTCTGCGGCAGGTTCAGCCCGTTGGTGCTGAGGCACAGTGTGAGGTCAGGGAACTCCTTACCCACCAGCTCGAGGGTGCGGAACGTCTCCTCGTTAGCTAATGGATCTCCAGGACCGGCAATGCCGATGACCGATAGGTAGGGGACCTTGGTGCGCACGTAGCGGATCTTCTCCACCGCCTCCTCTGGCGTCAGTATATCTGAGGTCACCCCCGGCCGGCTCTCGTTGGTGCAATCGTACTTGCGGTTGCAGAAGTTGCACTGGATGTTGCACTTGGGGGCGATGGGCAGGTGCATCCGGGCGAACTTCCTGTGAGCGCACTCGTTGTAGCAGGGGTGTGTCTCCAGCATCGCCTCGAGCTCGGGCTTGATCTCCTTGGTCATCTCACTTCCCCCCATCTATGGAACTAAACGATTATAACCGCTACCCCTGAACGCCCACTCTAGTGGCCGCACATCCAGCGCGAAGAGTCCGGTCCCATCATTGCTTTAACGCATCCACCAACCAGGCGATGGCGTCATCCCTTGCTTGATCGTTGAGGTAGTGCTCCGCATCGTATTCGATGATCTTCTTGGGCTCGCTCCCCGCCTCGGCGAAAGCGACCAGCTTCTCCCGGGGAAACACATCCCGGTTTCCATATTGGAACAGTAGCTGGGTCGGCGCGGCTTTGCCTATGTAGGTCTGAGGGTCTATGGCCGCCATGATGCTGCGGTAGCGATCGAGGGCCTCCCCGCTCATCTCCGGGACGTTCAGCGAGGCCACGTCGGTGAAGCTGCCCACTCCCGACATCAGCACCGCGGCCTTCAGCCGGTGGTCGATGGTTACAACGATGCCGCCGATAAGCGCTCCCAGGCTCATGCCCAGGTATCCCATTCTATCATGGTCCACGTCGTCGAGCGTCGCCAGAAGCTCGATCCCCCTCTGCACCTTGCGGAAGCTCACCGTCACCGCCCTGATGGCGTCCTCGGGAGCGGCCAGCGAGGGACCCCATGCCGGATCGCTCCAGGGTGCGTCCAATAGGAGGGAAGCGATCCCCTCGCGTGCAAGTCTCCATCCTTCCGCGAGAAAGTATGAACGGTCCCCCGGCGCGGGATGTACCATGAGGACAGCGGGCCAGGGCGCGGGGGCACGGGGCTCCATGAAGTATGCCCTGATCCTCACGCCCTTCCTGCAATCGAAGCTGAGGTCCATCAGCTTCCCGTCGTCGCTCTCCTCCACGCTGGCTATCTCAATGTTCATCGGAGTGGCATGTTCCTCCAGGGGCAGCTCCTTCCTATCCTCTGATGCCCCCTGGTCCTCGCTGCCATCGTTCATGGTGTCCCTTGTGGATTGGGGCCCAAGATACTTAACGGTCCGCCTCGCACGAGATCGTTTCTCTTCCTTCGTACTGTTGAATCAAAAGGTTCAAGAGGCCCGCAGCAGTAGTATGGGTGGATGCAGGAAGAAGGCCAGATCCGCAAGATGCTCGAGATGATGAACCGCCATATCCCTTCCAAGCGCAGCTCTTTGGCAGACCTGCTGAAACAGCGGGAGGCCGGTTATAAGGGGAAGGACGGCGTGGACTACCGCATCAAGAAGGCCGAGCTGGACCTGCTCGCGGGGATGCTCGACGATATGGAGAGGAACAAG
This sequence comes from Methanomassiliicoccus sp., assembly GCA_012719175.1. Lineage (NCBI taxonomy): Archaea > Methanobacteriati > Thermoplasmatota > Thermoplasmata > Methanomassiliicoccales > Methanomassiliicoccaceae > Methanomassiliicoccus > Methanomassiliicoccus sp. The sequence goes on along the minus strand of JAAYAX010000001.1, from coordinate 6,736 downwards.
CTCAAGCTGCCGATCATAATCATGACCGACACCTCGTCGGATCACGGGGGCTCGTGGAAGGTCATGGGGCGCGTGGAAGTAAAGGTGGTCTCCGCGCTGGTAGGCCGCGAGCCGGAGTTCCCGGACCAGATGAGGCTGTTCAACCCCCACGTGGGCAAGCTAAGGAGCGTGCTGCCCACGGCCACCACCACCCTGTTCTCCCCGTGAGCGGACGGCGCCCGCAGACCACCGTAGGAGCGAGATGCCGAGAACGATCGCCCCCTCGCCTCATAGTTAGTGAGGTCGATGTTCTCAAGCCCATCGACGGTCGTGACCCTGTCCAAGCTCGATGTGCCGAGATAACTATCAAATACTCTCAACTGGAAAGCAAATACGGAGCGAGGGAACGGACCATGCCCGACGGAAAGCCGAACATCCTGGTTATCTGGGGAGATGATATAGGGATCACCAATCTGAGCTGCTACAGCGATGGCCTGATGGGCTATCGTACACCGAACATCGACCGCATTGCCGAAGAGGGGATGCGGTTCACCGATTCTTATGGCCAGCAAAGCTGCACTGCCGGCCGGTCGGCGTTCATCACCGGGCAGAACCCCTTCCGGACCGGGCTGACGAAGGTCGGCATGCCCGGTGCCGACATCGGCCTCCAGGAGGAGGATGTCACCATTGCCGAGCTGCTCAAACCCCTGGGGTATGTCACGGGTCAGTTCGGCAAGAACCACCTCGGTGACAAGAACAAGTACCTTCCCACCGTCCACGGGTTCGACGAGTTCTTCGGCAACCTCTACCACCTCAACGCCGAGGAGGAGCCGGAGCACGAGGACTATCCCCCGCAGGACGACTTCCCTCACTTCCGCGAACTGTTCGGTCCACGTGGGGTCATCCACTCCTGGGCCACCGAGGAGGACGATCCCACTGAGGAGCCTCGATGGGGTCGGATCGGTAGACAGAGGATAGAGGACACCGGCCCGCTGAGCAAGAAGCGGATGGAGACCTGTGACGGCGAGTTCGTCGCCGCGGCCCAAGACTTCATCAAGCGCGCACATTCCCAAGGTCTCCCGTTCTTCGTCTGGCTCAACACCACCTGGATGCACTTCCGCGTCCGTCCGCCGGCGGAGATCCGGGGCCAGGCCGGGAGGTGGCAGTCCGCATACCACGATACCATGGTCGAGCACGACAAGCACGTGGGCCAGATGTTGGACCTTCTGGACGAGCTGGGCATCGCCGATGATACGATCGTGATATACTCCACCGACAACGGTCCGCACATGAACTCGTGGCCTGACAGCGCCATGACGCCCTTCCGCAACGAGAAGAACTCCAACTGGGAGGGCGCGTTCCGGGTGCCGGAGATGATCCGCTGGCCCGGCAAGATCAAGGCGGGCACGGTATCCAACGATATCATCAGCCACACCGATTGGCTGCCTACCCTGCTGGGGGCGGCCGGAGATCCGAGCATCACCGAGAAGCTGAAGAGCGGGCACCACATCGGGGACAGGCTCTTCAAGGTCCATATCGACGGCTACAACCTAATTCCATATCTGACCGGCCAGGACGAGAAGGGACCCCGACCAGGCGTCATCTACTTCTCAGATGACGGGGACCTGGTCGGCCTGAGGTATGACAATTGGAAGATCGTCTTCGCCGAGCAGCGCAAACAGGGGACGTTGGCAGTGTGGGCGGAGCCGTTCACCTTCCTGAGGATTCCCAAGTTCTTCAACCTGCGCACCGACCCGTTCGAGCGCGCCGACACCACCTCGAACACCTACTTCGACTGGATGATCGACCGTGCGTATATCCTGTACGCAGCCCAGTTCCTGGTCGCCCAGTTCCTGGAGACGTTCAAGGAGTTCCCCCCGCGGATGAGGCCCGCCTCGTTCACGGTGGAACAGATAATGGAGAAGATGGAAGCGGGGCTGAGCAAAGACTAGCGGTAGCGCGCGAAGCGGGAAGCCATCATGATCAACCTCGCAACGAGAAGGGTACAGATGACCGCACGCCTTAAGTGGGCGCCGAGGCCATAACAATGAAGATGCCCCATCCTCCCCAGGGTCCTCCGGAGGCGTCTCTGCCCGCGTTCCACCTGCTCGCCAAGCCGACCGGCGCGGCCTGCAACCTCAACTGTGCTTATTGCTATTACCTTGGAAAGCGGGCGTTATATCCTGACGATGATTCCACCATGAGCCCCAAGGTGCTCGAACAGTACATCCGGCAGCTCATCGAGTCGCACAGCGGTCATCGCGTCGAGGTTTCCTGGCAGGGGGGTGAGCCGACGCTCATGGGCCTCGACTTCTACCGTCACGCCATGGACCTGGTAGAGAGATACCGGAGGCCGGGAATGACCGTCACCCACACCATCCAGACCAACGGCACGATGTTGGACGATGACTGGGCGGCCTTCTTCAAGAAGCATGATTTCCTCGTGGGCATCAGCCTCGACGGGCCACGGGAACTGCACGATACATACCGGGTCGATAATGCCGACCGACCGACCTTCGCTGCGGTGATGAGAGGTCTCCGGCTGCTCCAAAAACATGGGGTGGAGCATAATGTCCTCACGACCGTCAACCGGGCGAATGCCAGCCACCCCATGGAGGTCTACCGCTTCCTCCGTGACGATGCCAAGGCGACCTGGATACAGTTCATACCGGTGGTCGAGCGGATCGGTGAGGACGGCACGCCCGATCCCATGGGTCCCCGGGTCTCCGAGAGGTCCGTGCAGCCCGATCGTTTCGGCCGATTCCTAATGGAGATCTATGATGAGTGGGTCCGCCGCGATGTCGGCCGTTTGTTCGTGCAGACCTTCGAGGCCACCTTGAGGAACTGGCTGAACATGAGCTCGTCGGGCATGTGCGTGTTCAACGAGACCTGCGGAGGGGGTCCGGTCCTGGAGCATAACGGCGACCTGTACTCATGCGATCACTTCGTAGACCCCCAGCACCGGCTGGGCAATATCGGCGAGGTGCACATGGCGTCGCTGCTGGGATCGCCCCAGCAGGTGTCGTTCGGCCTCGACAAGGCCAGGCTGCCCAGCCGATGTATGGAGTGCGAAGTGCTGTTCGCCTGCTGTGGGGAATGCCCCAAGAACCGGATCCTGCCGCCCGGTGGCGAGGGCCCGGGCGTGAACTACCTGTGCGAAGGATATAAGCTCTTCTTTCACCACACCAGCTTCACCATGAGGCTCATGGCCGGCCTGGTCCGGAGGGGACGGCCGGCACAGGAGGTCATGCAGTTGCTCGACCAGCCGCTCCCCGGCTGGAACAAGGTACCATGAGACGAAGGTTCTATGCGATTCGGTCGGCCCTCGGAAATATTTATGGCATGACCGGTCGTGGGCATAGGCGTGTCCCGTACCGGCATAACCGATCTCCCCTTGCACAACGGCACCGCCCCGCGCTGGCTGTTCAACCGGATTGTCAAGTTGGCAGGGGCGATATCGGACGTCATGGTCCTGGAGTGCGGCAGCGAGGAGTATCTCCGCCGGCTGGCGGACCCCTTCTGGTTCCAAGCCTTCTCATGCGTTCTGGGCTTTGACTGGCATTCATCGGGCACGACCACGGTCACCTGCGGAGCGTTGAAGAAGGCGTTGGAGGGAAGGAAGGACCTCGTGGTCGTCGGCGGCAAGGGCAAGGTCTCGCTACGCACCCCTGAGGAGATCGCCTTCCACGCCGACCTAAACGATATTTCAGAGGAGCACCAGGACCGGCTCGTCTACGTATCAAGGATGTGCGCCAAGGTCGACAACGCGGCCATCCAGGACGGGCATAGGCTATACCACCATGCCCTGGCCTTCGACGATAGGGGGAACTGGACGGTCATCCAGCAGGGCATGTCCGACCTGGCGGGATACGCTCGCCGATACCAGTGGTCGTCCCGGGACCTCAGCGGCTTCATCGAGGAGCCGCACACTTGTATCCTGGGCAACAGAGTGGACGGAACTTTGGACATGACCTCCCCGCTCTCGCTGGAATCCCGCAAGGTGGCGGTGGACCTGGTCAATGATGGGGTGGGCAAGTTGGAGAAGGAGATCCTTAGGGTCGCTAAGGGGCAGACCACCATAGATGAGTGGTGCGGCCTTAGGCCAAAAAAGCTGGACATGCCCCGGACGGTGAACTGGAGAGCACTTCGCGCCGCTTACGAGTTCCAGCCCAGCAACTACGAGGAGTTGCTGGCAATCAGAGGCGTGGGGCCCTCGGCCGTGCGGGCCCTGGCTCTCACCGGCGAGCTGATCTACGGTGCCGGTCCCAGCTGGAACGATCCTGTGAAGTTCTCCTTCGCCGTTGGCGGAAAGGACGGCGTCCCGTACCCCGTGGACAGGAAGGCCATGGACCAGGCCATCGATTACCTGACGCAGGGGGTCGAGGAGGCCAAGCTCAAGAAGAGGGAGAAGCTGGAAGCGGTCCAGCGGCTCCGGGCCCTCGTACCGCCGGACCACGGTAGGTAAAGCAAAGGTACTTGATTTTCCTCTACTTCACCATGGCGATGGCCAAGGGAACGAGGTCTGTCGACGAGACCAAGGGCGAACTGCTGTTCACCGAGACGATACCGAAGAAGCTGCAGCCCCGAAAGGTCCTGGCAGGTAAGAGATGGGGAATATTGGAGAACCTCGGCCGGGTCGCCGAGGTCGTACTGCTGGTCTTTCTTATCGATCTGATCGCCTCCACTGACCTGTCGGTGGCGTCCAATGTCGTGAACATCCTCTTCTGCGCGGTCGCCCTGGTGCTCATGATCTACGTCACCGAGGTAATAAGCCCCCGGGGGCGGAGGATGAGCTACCCCGTAAAGGTGTGGTCCAAGGGGGTGGAGGTCCATACCTCCTTCCTGGAAGAGGTCCGGGGATTCCCTGGATTCATTCCCAAAGAGAGCATCAAGGCGCTCATCGTACGACGGATCGACGTGAACATCGACGGCAAGGTGGAGAATATGCCGACCACCCTCAAGCTCCGGCTGAGCAACGGCAAGGTCCTGGACCTCGGCCGCCGGAACTACCACGAGCTGGACAAGATGGTGCGGCAGATCAAGGAGAGGTACGGAGTTGAAGAGGACCAGCCCCTCCGGTCCTAGATGGTCCTGGAGCATGTAGGCGGGGCGGAGCCGCTTCTCGAGCTCAGGTCTCTCGGCAGCACGGCCAGCCGTTACATCACCGCATAGATCGCCATCCCCAGGATCAGCAGCGATATTATACCCGAGGCCAGGATCCCGTATCGGTTGATGCTCTTCAGTCTTTCCGGGTGGTTCAGGTAGTTGAACTCGACATAGCCCACAACAGTGACCATGATGTTCGAGGCCAGGAAAATGAACACTCCTATGCTGAACACCATATAGAAGTTGATGGTGGAGGTCGGGGGAACGCTGTTCTGAACGGCCACAGTGAACAGCACAGCGGAGATGAGCATGGAGGTGTTCAGCCCGAACCTCAGCCCGAACGCCGAGCCATCATCCATGCGCATAAGGTACGAGAACGCGGAAACGATGCAGAATAAGATCGGCGGCACCAGAAGCTGCGGAATGGCCACTATCAGGTCCCGCTCTATTACGACGTTCATGCTGGCCCGGTAGGACTCGACCTCATAGGGATATTGTTTATGCTCAACAGAGTATTCGACCCCGGTCAGCTTCCAACCTTGGACCTTGAAGCCGGAATCGATCCCGCTCTCCGGGGGGAACCATTGAAGCGGGACCGAGCTGTTGATGGTTGTCACCTCCACCTGGATCGGCAGCCTGACCTCCTCGAAGGGATGGTTACCCGCTTCCAACGGGTAGCTCAGGATCGCCCTTACTCGGTAGACCTCGACAAATGTGCCGTTGGTCTCCTTCTTTTCCACCAGCTCGTTTGTCGCCGGCGTCGTTGGATAGCCGTTCATGATGAACCAGGGGACCGTGCTGATGTTGGAATCCGCCCAGTGGAAGTAAATGAAGAAGTCGAACACGTACCTCCCCGAGGGATAATCAAAATCATACGTATTGATGATCCAGATCCCCACGGTCATTCCCATGGAGTCATTGTATTCTTCCCCGTCCAAGATCAGAGAAGGATCGGGAACAGCATCATCGTCGTCAGCCTGTGGGACCATGGCGAACGTCATCGAGAATAACGCGATGATGAGCAACGTCAAGAGAAGCCCCCTTGGTGCGTTCATCGGGTGATAATAGCTAGATACGATGATAATTATTTATCTGAACGTTCGCAGAGCATGGCCTCAATTCTTTCTTCGAATAAAAATGGAGCAGAAGAGCTAACGCTATATGCAATCATCCACCTTGAAAATATGCAGCTCACGCTGAATTGAAATAAAATGATAAATTCGGAAGAGTAAACCATATGCAATTCGTTTGACTGTTAAGCCGACACTTCGCGGCGCGAACGTTAGTAACTGCGGGCTGAATATCTCGGAGGACCTTGATACTTACACCCCAGTCCTATCAAACTCATCATTTATGAGTGTTCTCGGATGCCTCTTTTCCGGGGGAGTTTCGAGCTTAGATGCGTTCAGCTCTTATCCCTTATCGCGTGGCTGCTCAGCAGTGCCTTGCCAGACAACTGATGAACTAGAGGCGACGAATCCCTGTTCCTCTCGTACTAAAGGATCCTTCCCGTCAGGCATCAAAACACTTCCACCAAAAAGCAACAAACCTGTCTCACGACGGTCTAAACCCAGCTCACGATCCCTTTTAATGGGCGAACAACCCCACCCTTGGCAGCTGCTGCACCGCCAGGATAGGGAGAGCCGACAGC